>SGYJ01000015.1 GCA_004214275.1 Acidimicrobiales bacterium
GAGCCAATTGATATCCTTGAAGCTCTCTTGGCTGCCCAAGGAGACAAGGTCGAACGAATCGGGTCCGGGTTATCTCAAACCACCTGGAGTTTGATGAATGGATTGGAAACAGAGAGCACACCGCAGTGGATGGATGGCCTTATGGGTTTATGGGAGGGGGTTCTAATGGTTGTTCAACCAAATCTACGATTAGGCCTCTCAGAACGCCTTGACGTTGGAGAGAGCAGCTTTATGTGGAGGATCTCTGAGGTCGCGCCCCCAAAGAGCTTTTAGGAATGGAACGCTTCGACTGTTGCGGTTAGCTCATCGAGGTAACGCAGCGTTTCGTCGGCTGAGGGCAAATCAAAATTCACCGGAGTGAAAATAAATTGAGTGACTCCCGCCTCCGCGTACCTCTCGAGTCGTTCTTGGCGTGGTCGCCCCCAAATATAGAGAGAAATTGGAATTGATTTTCCGTCTCTGCCTGCTTCATCTGCCAGGTTTCGGAACCGCTGTATACCGGCAAAGACATCTGGCTTTCCATCGACGTTCATTACCCCAACATCAATGGGGGCCCATTCGTCTGCATATTCAGCGGCATGTTTAATGCCCAAGGGTCCGGCATTTCCAAGAGCTATAGGCACTGTCCCGTTGGTCGGTTTCGGAAAGACCCAAGAGGCTGAATAGGAGTCCCAGGTACCTGAGAAGGATGTTTCTTCTTCGCTCCAAGCCAGACGTAGCGCTTCGACCCTTTCGCGCATCGCTGAATAACGCTTTTTGAATGGTAGGTCCGGGCGATGGTTCTCTAGTTCTTCTTCATTCCAGCCGACGCCGATGCCCATTACGACTCGGCCCTGAGATAACACGTCTGCAGTAGCTACTGTGCAAGCTAGGTCCAGAAGGTCGTGTTCTAGGAGTAGACAAATGCCGGTGCCTAAGGTCAGGGTTGATGTTTCTGTAGCCGCCGATGCAATAGATACCCAAGGGTCCATCATGTGAAAGTAGCTGCCCGGCAATTGACCACCATTTGGATATGGGCTGCGTCTCTCCACCGGTATATGGCTGTGTTCTGGGAACCAAACTGAGTCGAAACCTCGACTCTCCAACTCTCTTGCGACGTCGCCGGGCAGAATTCCACCGGCGTGATTTCCTGTGAGGTAGCCAAACTTCATAAATGAATCCTACGACGATATGGGTATCGAAAGCTGAGTCTTCTATCGTTCGCCTAGTGGAATCTAACTCAGCCGAGGTGAATGGAGAGTTGACGACGTGACGGCTTTATCTATCTGGGTGGCTGGATCACGACCTAGGACCTGGCCTGCTGCTGTTGTCCCAGTAGTCGTAGGGAGTGCTGCGGCCCAAGATCAACCAAACCTACTCCGGGCTTCTTTAGCGTTATTGGTGGCCCTCGCCCTTCAGGTAGGTGTCAACTACGCCAATGACTACAGCGATGGGATTCGTGGCACCGACGATAAAAGAGTGGGTCCGAAGCGTCTCGTAGCGTCCGGGCTGGTTGAGGCTAGGAGCGTTAAACAGGCCGCTTTTTGTTTCTTTGGTGGAGCAGCGCTTATTGGGCTATACCTTTCCGCCGTGACTAGCTGGTGGTTAGTCCTTGTCGGTGCTGCCGCGATAATGGCCGCGTGGGGTTATACCGGTGGCCCAAAACCATATGGATATCACGGCTTGGGGGAGCTGTTCGTGTTTGTCTTTTTTGGGCTAGTGGCTTCTGTGGGCACCACCTACCTCCACGACGAACAAATTTCCGCTTTAGCAGTTGGCGTTGCAGTGCCAGTTGGCTTGTTGGCAGTCGCTCTCTTAGTTACGAACAACCTTCGAGATCTTCCTCAAGATGACCTAGTCGGTAAGCGCACACTGGCAGTTCGTATGGGTGACCGACCAACTCGCGCTCTATACGTGGTTGTCGTCGTGATGGCATTTCTATCTCTGCCTTATCTAAGTCTTCTCAGACCAGGAGCGTTGTTGGCATTCGCTGCTGTGCCGTTGGCGGTAGTTCCTATTCGGTCAGTTATCAAAGGAGCCTCAGGGCAGGAATTGATCCCGGTTCTGGGTGCGACAGGGAAGTTACAGATGGCCTACGGTGCAACGCTCTGCGTCGGTCTTGCCTTGGGGATTTAGTTCAATCGTCGAGAGTTCCGACGAAGAGCTGGGTGATCCCCCCACTGAGCAGAATTCTGTCGACGTCGCTAAATCCAACTGCTCTGAGCTGAGTCAATAGGTCTTCACTATCAGGCAGATATTGCACTGACTTTGGCAGGTATTTGTAGGCGTTTTGGTCAGATAGCAGCGCTCCAATTTTAGGGACTATCTTCCCAAAATAGATGCTATGACCCAACCGAAGTAAAGGGTTGGAAGGTTCCGCGACATCTAGTAGTCCTATCCGGCCTCCCGGCTTGAGTACACGGGAGGTTTCCTTAAAAAACTCGCCTAAGTTTGTGAAGTTACGCAACGCGAAACCACAAGTAATTCCGTCGACGTGGTTGGTGGGTACCGGCAGGCAAAGAGCGTCAGCTCTGATTAAAGGAGCATCAGTATTTGCTGCCCGTAACATCCCGGCACTGAAGTCAAGGCCCACGGGTTCAAGTCCGTAACGCAAAAGATCATTACAAAAGTCGCCTGTCCCACATGCCAGATCTAACACCGCTGATCCGGGCGTGAGATCTAAAGCTTTAACAGTGCGTCGCCTCCACCCAACATCCATCCGAAACGTCATTAATCGGTTGACTAAGTCGTATCTGGGTGCGATCTGGTCGAACATGTGCTCGACGGCAATAGCTTTGTCTTCTCCCTGAGGGAGATCGTCGTCGATGCGCATAGTTTCGTAATCAGATTGTGAGGTTCAGGTGTAGACGCGGTAAATACATTCGGCTACACAGGCGGGCCTTTCGGAACCTTCAATTTCAAAAATAAGCTCGACGGTATATTGAGCTCCGCCATCAAATCTTGCAACGTCGCTTAGGGTCGCTCCCATGCGCACATTCGACCCGACTGGAACAGGCGCTGTAAATCGGATTTTGTTAGCCCCGTAGTTGACGCCCATCTGAACGTCGCCACCTATGACAAAAGCTTCAGACATACACATCGGAGCCAGGGAAAGCGTGAGATAACCGTGGGCGATGGTGGTACCAAATGGTCCTGCCTTCGCACGTTCTTCGTCAAGGTGGATCCATTGGAAGTCGCCAGTAGCTTCTGCAAACTTCTGGACTTGTTCAGGGGTAATGGCATGCCATTCGCTATAGCCGATCTGCTGTCCGACTCTGCTTTCCAGGTCGTCGATTCCATCAATGTGAGTAGTCATAGTTAGAAGTTTAGTTCCATCCTTTAGGCGAACCAGATCCTTCGGTACTCCTTACTTTGCGGATGAAGCAATAGGACTAGGAGAACTATGTCAAACATCAATCTGAGGAGAAACCCGAGTAGTTCGACGGAGTATTGAGTTCCTATCCACAGCGTCGCTACTACTGAGTAGATAGCAGCCGATAGAGCTAGACGAAATCCGTATTTCTTTTCATTCGCTATCCCAAGTCCTCCCCCGACAAGTGCTACCAGAAGCAACAGTGGAAAAATCCTTGACGCGAATGATCCGAGTATGTCGTATGGGAGCGCCCGGTAATAGACACTTCCGAAGAGGACGATACTCACACCTCGGAAATAAGCCAGCATCACTGCGCTGTATAGCGTCTGGGGTTGGGTCGGGTTTAGCCAACGAAGATTGTTCACCTAGTTAGTGTGGCAGAGGCTGACTGTAAACCCTCAGACTTTGGGTCGCTTTGACAATTTGACTCGATGTTCTGCGCGGAGCTGTCCGCATGCCGCATCAATATCGGTTCCCCGGTTAGATCGCACGGTCGCATTAACTCCGAATGATTCCAGAATCTCTTGGAACCAATTTATGGAATCAGTGTCTGAACCAGGATTTGTGTATCCGGGGGTTGGGTTTAGAGGGATGAGGTTTACGTGTGCGTTCAGGGGCCGTGCAAATTCTGCAAGTTCGCGAGCAGCATCATCGGTGTCGTTGATGCCGGCCATCATGGCCCACTCAAGACTGATCCGTCTATTTTTAGCTCGTCTGTAGGCCTGCAGGGCTTCTGCCAGTTTTCTGAGTGGATAGGTCCGATTGACGGGAGCGATGCGATCACGGACTTTGTTGTTGGCCGAGTGCAACGAGACAGCGAGGCTGACAGGCAGATCTTTTCGCGATAATTGTTCGATCCCGGGAATGACACCAACAGTTGAGATAGTTATTTTTCTGGCACCGATTCCAAGATCACCATGTATCCGTTCAACAGCGGACCAAACGTTGTCGAAGTTAGCCAAGGGTTCACCCATTCCCATGAAAACCACGTTACTTACGCGCTTGTTTCCTGAGTGTTGAGAGGCACGGACTACCTGTTCGACAATTTCACCTGTGGTTAGATGCCGGTCGAAACCGATCTGACCAGTAGCGCAAAAGGTGCATGCCATTGCACAACCTGCTTGCGAGGATACGCAAACGGTCGAACGGTCTCGGTAATGCATAAGTACCGACTCGAGCAGATATCCATCTCCAAGTTGCCAAAGCTGCTTGACTGTGCTGCCGTTATCGCTCGCAGCCTCCCGGACAGGAGTAAGTGCCGCCGGCAGGAGTTCCTCGATAGCGGACCGTAATGATTTCGGCACATTTGTTAGATCTGCCGGATCGCGGTATTGGCGATGGAGGCCTTCCCAGACCTGTTCAATCCGGTAATTCGGTTCACCCTCAAGTAACTCTGCGAGTTCTGAACGCGATAGGTCATAGCGAGTAATCACCACGTTTACAGGGTACGGGGGGGTAGCGTCGAATATGTGGCTCCTCACCGCTATGACGATCATCACCGAGACGTGCACAACAGCGGAGTTAGGGCCGCAGTTTTCGGTGCTTCGGACGGCCTAGTTTCCAACGTGCTGCTCATCGTTGGTCTCGCAGGGGCAGATGCTTCAGCTGGAGTGATTCGCGCAGCAGGTGTAGCGGGGTTGCTAGCAGGCGCGATTTCGATGGCAGCCGGAGAGTATGTATCAGTGCGAGCTCAAAATGACCTGGTAGCTCGTGAGCTCCAAAAAGAAAAACTTGCGTTGGCGGAAGACCCGGAAGAAGAAACCGAGGAGTTAGCGCAGGTGTACGTCGAGCGGGGGATGAGCCCCGATCAGGCCCTGGAAATGGCTCAACTGGTTATGCAAAATCCAGAAATGGCCCTCGAGGTTCACGCGAGAGAGGAACTTGGTATCTCCCCAAATGAACTCGCATCTCCGTTCGGCTCTGCCATCTGGTCCTTTCTTGCCTTCGCGGTAGGAGCGCTGTTGCCCCTAATACCCTGGTTTGTGTCCTCGTCACCGAATGTCATTTGGGCCTCAGTCGTCGCTGCATTGATCGGAGCAGCTGCTATTGGTTCGAGTTTGGCGCTGGCCACCGGCCATTCAGTACTCCGAGGCGTGGCCCGACATGTTGGGATAGCCGTGGCGGCAGCCGTGGCTATTCATTTTGTAGGCGTGGCGCTAGGGTCGGCTGTAGATCTGTAACAACTTCGCGGTTACTGCTGGTAAAGACGTCGGACTACCTGGACTTCAAGACCTATGTCGCGGTACAGACCCACAGCCGGTGTGTTATCAGCGTCCACGTAGAGCATTGCTCGCGTAATTCCAACGGATTCCAGATGTTGGTAGCCGGCCAAGGTCAAAGCGCGTCCGAGCCCGAGTCCGTGAAAGTCAGGATCTACTGCTATGACGTAAACCTCTCCGATCGGAGGGCTTTCGTCAGAGTGAATTTTGGTCCAACAAAAAGCCGCTATCTGGTTCTTTTGTTCGTAAATCCTGAACCCTTCGGGGTCAAACCACGATTCTTGCTGACGTTCGCTGAGCAGTTCGGGAGTCCAGCCGCCTTGCTCGCGGTGCCATGAAAACGCCCGATTGTTCACCTCACACCATTCCTCCTCATCTTTTCCAACAACAAACGATCGAGTCACCAGATCGGTTCGTTGTTCCAATGGAATCGACCGTTCCATCCTGAAGAGGTCCCGCTGGGGGACCAAATTCAGTCGCTCGAGTAGCCGATCAACATCTTCTGAAGGGTGGTCTAGCCATAGCGAGACGGTGGAGGATGTTTGTGACAAAACTTCTCTTAACGCCATAGAAAGAGCATCATTAGTCCACAACGAGGCATCCAATTCGAGAACTTCGCCGGCTCTATCTTGTGTGATCGTTATTGTGGGCGCTTCGTCAGTCACTCCATTGAAGGTATCGCTACTTCTTGCTGGATGAGGTAAACAAGCAGGATGGGGAAGCCTCGATCGCCAAAAGGCAGGGCGCGCACGGTACACGAACGCTTGAAGTCTGAGTATGAAGCAATCTGTGAATTAGACCACAACAACCCGTTCGAACTATTGGTAGCAACCATCTTGTCGGCCCAGTGCACCGACGTGAGAGTTAACAAGACCACCCCGGCGCTGTTTAGTCGTTTTCCGGGGCCGTTCGAACTAGCGGCCGCTGACCAGCGAGAGTTGGAACAGTTGGTTCATCCCACGGGCTTCTACAAAAGCAAAGCAAGGAACCTATTAAAGATGGCCAACCAGCTGCTAGACGACCATGGAGGCGTAGTTCCTAAGGAACTGGGCGAGTTGGTGAAACTAGGAGGTGTAGGTCGAAAGACAGCCAACGTCATACGTTCTGTTGCCTTTGGACTGCCAGGGCTGCCTGTAGATACACATGTCGGACGCTTAGCGCGACGTCTCGGGCTCACCGAAGAAGAGGACCCAGTAAAAGTGGAAATGGCATTGAACCCGATGGTGCCTCAATACGAGCGAGGGGAGTTCAGTCTTCGAGTAATTCTGCACGGAAGGCAAGTATGTTTCGCCCGGAACCCTCAATGTGAAAACTGTGTGTTAAATGATTTTTGTCCTGCAGCATTCGATTTCTAAGAAATAGAGGAGAGGCACCATGACCATCCGGAGAGCAGCACACTTTGTGCCAGGAGCCAATCAGAAAATGCTCGATAAATCATTAGCCACGGAGGCTGATGCACTGATTCTTGATTTAGAAGACGCAGTAACGCCTGAGAATAAGGATTCTGCTCGAACCACAGTCGCTAAATGGCTGGAGCAAGTTGATTTTGGGCGTCAGGAAAAAGTTGTGCGAGTGAATCCGATTGGTAGCCCGTGGTTTCAGCAAGACATAGAAGAAACCATGGCCCATCCGCCTGATTCGTATCTGATTCCTAAGGTGAATAATGCCAACGAAATCTCTCAGATAGATGAACTCATTAGAGAAAACGAAAAACTGCATGGGCACCTTGACGGGTCGATAAAGCTTCTGATTTTGGGTACCGAAACTCCACAGGGCTTTCTCAATATTGGGGATCTTGCCGCGAACCCACGGGTAGATGCACTCACTTGGGGCGCCGAGGACTTGTCTGCTGCCATTGGATCGAGAGGTAATCGCAATCCCGATGGAACCTACTTGCCGATTTTTGAACACGCACGAGTGATGTGCTTGTTGGCGGCGACAGCCTGGGAAAAACAGCCATTAGACACTGTCTTCGTCGACTTCAACGACCCCGACGGTCTTCGAAATGAATGCCTTCAATCAGCAGCGATGGGATACACAGGAAAAATAACCATTCATCCGAACCAAATCGAGATCGTTAATGAGTCATTCACTCCATCCGTGGAAGAAGTAAGCGAAGCTCGAGAGTTACTGGAGTTGTTCGCCGAGAAGGAGGCCGAAGGCTTAATGGCGTTCAGCTTCAAAGGACAGATGGTGGATGTGCCGCACTTAACTCGGGCCAAGAAGATCGTTGAAATGTCTGAGGTTTTGGCAGAACTGGACTAACAAGAGGCTCTACTGCTCAGTGGGTAGACCGCCTGCGGCTCTAGATATTCGGCGCTGAGCCGTTCGCAAACTGCGTTCAACTTCGTATAAGTCCAAAGCAACGTTTTCTTCAGTGGTACCTATGAGTTCGTCAGCGGCGTTAGTAACTCGGTCACATAACTCGCGTATCGCTGTTTCAAGTGACGAGAGTTCGGCTCGAGAAACCATGTCAGAACAATACAGTCAGGTGTGGTTGAACGATATCCACTTCTTTCTACTGCCTAGTCAGCGGTACCCTCAATAGGGTGCTTCGCCGCATTGACCTTAGAGACAAACAAGGACCAGTGAATCTTCACCTTCCGCGCCCTGATTTTGATGCTCAGGCGCCAATTTCCGACGTACGAAAAATTATTTCAGAGGTCCGCGAAGGAGGAGACGCCTCGATTCGTGAGCTAACGAAAAAGTTCGACAGTGTCGATGTTGTTCAGCCCCTCGTCTCACAGAAAGAGCTGGAAGAGGCTTGGAGATCTTTAGGTTCTGACTTGGCAGAAGCTCTTGAGTTGGCTCACGATCGAATTCTGCACTTTCACCAACAAGAAGCCAGCCAATCTCACGAAGTAACGCAAGACGACATAAAGGTTACAAGCGTGCCGCAACCTGTTGAGCGCGCTGGTCTCTACGTCCCCGGCGGCCTTGCTGTTTACCCATCCACAGTCCTTATGACGGCGTTACCAGCGAAAGCTGCCGGGGTAGATGAATTAGTTTTATGCACTCCACCAAACCCATCGGGTGACATTGAGCAGGTTGTTCTCGCTGCGGCTTACTTGTGTGGAGTGAGTGAGGTCTACAAGATCGGAGGAGTGCAAGCCGTTGCAGCTATGGCGTACGGCTCAGAAACTCTAAGGCCAGTTGATGTTATTGCAGGTCCGGGAAACATCTGGGTAGCGACCGCGAAACAAGAAGTGGCGGGACAGGTCGGGATAGCTGCCGCCTTCGCTGGGCCGTCGGAGATAGTGGTGGTTGGCGACGAGACTTGCCCGAGCACATCGGCTGCTATTGACCTAATACTTCAAGCCGAACACGGACCGGGAGGTCGAGCCTGGCTAGTGACTTGGAACGAAAAATACGCCGAGCAGGTTCAAGAAGCGATGGCATACATCCTCGAAGCATCGCCGCGTCGTAGTGAGACATTGGAAACGCTGACCGAAGGCGGTTATCTGTGTTTAGTGAACACCCCGGAGCAAGCGGTTGAAGTTGTTAATGAGATTGCCCCGGAACACCTCCAACTTATGTGTGAAGAACCTCATAGCCTCGTTAGGGGGATCCGAAACGCTGGCGCAGTCTTTTTGGGTAATTGGGGACCGGCCTCAATCGGTGACTATGTCGCTGGGCCTTCGCATGTTCTCCCAACGGCAGGCACGGCTCGTTTCAGTGGAGCGCTCACTGTTGACGATTTTCAAAAACGGATGCACGTTGTCGAGGTCTCGAAGTCGGGATTTGATGCAGTAGCCGATGCAGTTGACCGACTTGCACAGGCTGAGGGTTTATGGGCTCACGCTGCCTCAGTTCGGGAACGGGAACGGTGGGCAGAAGAAGGCTTACAAGCATGAGGCGACCACTTGTGCGTGATGATCTGAGATCCATGGAGGGATACCACTCCCCACAGGTCGATGTTGAGGTGCGTTTGAATACCAACGAAGCTCCTTTCCCTCCACCTGACGAATTTCAGGAAGCATTCATAAATGAAGTGACCAAGGTTGATTGGAATAGATATCCCGATCGATTGGCTCAATCACTTCGGGAAGACTTAGCAGCGTTGCACCAAGTTCAGCCTGAGCAAGTGTTCGTAGCGAACGGCTCCAACGAAGTACTCCAGACTATTTGCTTGACTTTTGGAGGGCACGGCAGAACTGCTCTGACCTTTGAGCCTACGTATGCGATGTATGGCCAAATAGCGCGGACCACCCAATGTCGGGTTGCCCAAGTTCAACGAGATGAAGCTTTCAGAGTATCGCTTGATGTATTGGAACGAGGTATTGAAACCGAGAATCCAGCTCTCATGTTCTTATGTTCACCCAACAACCCGACAGGCACGCCAGAAAGTTCAGCAGTGATCGAAGCCGCCCTTGCCCTTTCATCAGCCGCGGTGGTGGTTGATGAGGCATACGGCCAGTTCGCAGATTTCACGGCTCTGGACATGTTCGGTTCTCACGACGCTTCTGAGTCCCTGATAGTTACGAGAACCTTCTCAAAGACCTGGTCAATGGCTGGTGTGCGTCTTGGGTATTGCATCGCCCCATCGTGGATGATGGACGAATTTCAAAAAGTAGTCCTCCCATACCATTTAGATTCGGTAAAACAGATTGCGGGGCAAGTGGCTCTGCGTTTCCAAGATCAAATGGAGAAACGAGTAACGCAAATAGCAGGCGAACGAAAACGAGTCTCCGAATCCCTAACGCTTATGGAGCTAGACGTTTGGCCTTCTCAAGCTAATTTCATCCTGTTCAGGACAACACCTTGCGATCTTTCTGGCAACGAAGTCTGGAAACGATTATTAGATAGATCTGTTTTGGTTCGAAACTGTTCTACTTGGCCAGGGTTAGATGATTGTCTACGAGTCACGCTCGGCACTGAACAAGAAAACACCATTTTTCTAGAAGCCCTCAAGGAGGTACTTCAATGACACGTCAAGCTCAACGTCAACGTACGACGAAAGAAACCCAAGTTGATTTGGCAATCGACGTTGATGGTTCTGGGCAAGTCGAGGTAAGCACAGGGTTGCCATTTTTTGATCACATGATCGCCCAGCTCGGTAAGCACTCCCGCCTTGATCTAACAGTCAGATGCGAAGGCGACATAGATATCGATGCGCACCACACGGTCGAGGATGTAGGTATCGCGTTAGGGGAGGCGTTCGGAGAGGCCCTTGGAGACAAGCAGGGAGTTAGAAGATTCGCCTCTATGACGGTTCCGTTGGACGAGGCAGCTGTTGAAGTGGTTTTGGATCTCTCAGGTCGGCCCTTTTTGCACTATGACATCGACCCGCCTGGGGAAAAAATTTTGGGAGATCCACCCTTTGATCCGCAGTTGTGTGAAGAGTTTTGGCGCGCGTTTGTCACGGCTGCCGGGATCACGCTGCATCTAGTGATGATTCGTGGCCGTAACACTCATCACATAATCGAAGCGAGTTTCAAAGCTGTCGCGCGAGCACTTTACGACGCGGTTCATATTGCTGACGAGGTTCTGCCATCAACCAAAGGTGTGTTGTGAGGGACTTCCGTTGAACGAGGTCGAAACATCTCCACTGATCGCCATCCTGGATTACGGCATCGGGAATTTGAGGTCCGCGCAGAAAGGATTCGAACGCGTCGGCGCTGAGGTCCACTTGACATCGGATCGCGGCTTGATAGCAGAAGCAGCAGGTGTGGTGCTTCCTGGAGTTGGGCATTTCGGTGCGTGTATGCGTGAACTTAGGGCGGCAAAGCTGGATGACCTTGCTTGTTCGCTCATCGAATCAGGAGTTCCGTTTCTAGGGATATGTATCGGGATGCAAATGCTGTTCGAAGGGTCGGAAGAAGCCCCTGACGTTCATGGATTGGGAGTGCTTCCCGGACAGGCGTTACTTCTCCCCGAGGGGTTGCCGCGGCCACAAATGCAATGGAACCAGTTGAGCATTGAGCGGGAGAGCTCGCCTCTCTTGGCGGGAATTAAAGACCGCTCTTGGATGTATTTTGTTCATAGCTACGCCGTGGAAACTGAACCAGACTTAGTGGTTGCAACATGCGAGTACGGAATTGACGTTACGGCTATGGTCGAAAAAGATTCCTTATGGGCGACACAGTTCCATCCAGAAAAATCAGGGGAACTAGGTCGAATCTTTGCTGAGAATTTCTATAGGCAGGTGTTAGCTCAATGACCTTTTCTCTGTACCCAGCAATCGACCTTCGTGGTGGGCGATGCGTTCGACTCATCCAAGGTGACTACAACCGTGAGATCAGATATGAGGTTGACCCGGTTGAGGTAGCACTTGAGTTTCAAGAAGCGGGTGCTTCTTGGGTGCATGTTGTCGACCTTGATGCAGCACGCTCAGGTACTTCGGAGAACCTGGCGACCGTTGCAGCGATCGCGGAGGCAGTTCAGTTGCCTGTGCAGAGCGGTGGAGGCGTGCGCAGTATCGATGCGGCAAAAGCGTTATTTGGGTCGGGAGTTTCGAGGTGTGTGGTCGGAACTGCTGCAGTGGAGAATCCGGGCTTGATCGAGGAGATAGCGTCACTTGGGCATCAAGTCGCAGTGGGTCTTGATGTTCGAGGTGAGATGGTCGCTACCCAGGGATGGGAGCGAGACAGTGGCCTAAGTATTTATGAGCTACTACCGAATTATGAAAACGCAGGTGCTGAGGCAATAGTGGTGACGCAGATCACTCGTGATGGCATGGGAACCGGACCGGATATCGAAGGTTTAAGCGGTGTGATCAAAGCAACCTCCCTGCAGGTCGTTGCCAGTGGAGGTGTCGGAGCCCTCACGCACATCACTCAACTCGCTCAAATGCGCGTTAATGACCGGGGTTTGGCAGGCGTCATAGTCGGTAAAGCTATCCATGACGGTGTCATCGATGTTTCCGATGCCGTGAAAGCCGCTGAACAGACATGAAATCAGTAAGAGTGATCCCCTGTTTGGACGTGGACCAAGGGCGTGTTGTCAAAGGCGTTAATTTCGTAGGACTTAGGGACGCTGGCGATCCTGTTGAGTTAGCAGCTCGCTATGACGCCGAAGGCGCTGATGAGGTCGTGTTTCTGGATATCACCGCAAGTTCAGATAAACGCGAAACGATTACCGAATTGGCTCGAAAGGTTGCAGAAGAGGTCTATATACCGTTCACCATTGGAGGCGGCGTTAGATCAGTTGATGATGCCCGACTGCTACTGAGGGCCGGCGCAGACAAAGTTTCGGTCAACTCAGCAGCGGTACGTCGCCCCGGTTTAGTTTCGGACCTGGCAGCAGCATTTGGTAGTCAATGCGTCGTGGTTGCGATAGATGCAAAATCGAACGGGGACAAAACCTGGAACGTGTATATCAATGGGGGACGGGAAGATGTTGACCTTGACGTGGTGGAGTGGGCTACAGAGGTCGCAGACCTGGGTGCCGGGGAAATTCTATTGACGTCAATGGACGGTGATGGAACCCGCAATGGTTACGACCTTGCACTGACTCGAGCGGTTGTGGAGGCGGTTCCAGTGCCCGTAATTGCGAGTGGTGGTGTGGGAACGCTTGACCATTTGGTCGACGGTGCAATTGACGGTGGGGCGGACGCGGTGCTGGCAGCGTCAATCTTTCATTTCGGTGAACATAGTGTGAGAGAGGCAAAGGAAGCGTTGCTGGCAGCTGGGGTAGTGGTCCGGCCGCATGTCGATGAGCTCTAGTAGAGGATCATCGATTAGCTTCGAGATATGAGCTACCCGGGTACCCATTCAGCAGTAGATCCTGATCGCATCGCAGTCGTGATGACCCGAACAGGAGAATCACTCTCTTATCAAGAACTCGAAGACCGGTCGTGCCGTTTTGCGCAAATGATGTGGAAGGTCGGACTTCGACCTGGAGACCACATAGCAATTTTTGCCGATAATCACATCCGTTACTTTGAGGCCTATTGGGCGGCAATGCGAAGCGGTCTTTATTTCACAACAGTGAATCGATTCCTCACAGCTGAGGAAGCGGCGTACATCGTTGAAGATTGCGGAGCGCGAGTATTGGTTGCCAGTCAAGCCGTGCGCGATGTCGCAATCCAAATGTTGCCATCAATACCAAATTGTCCGGTGAGACTGATGTTCGACGGAGCGGCGGAAGGCTACGAAAGCTTTGAAGGAACGGTAGGGGAATACCCTGCTGAACCACTTGAAGAGCAACCAAAGGGATCTCTGATGCTTTACAGCTCAGGCACGACTGGGAAACCCAAGGGAATAAAACGGCCGTTGGACGGGTCACAGATAACTGACCCAGACCTGATAGGGGCCGGTCTAGTTGGGGGAATTTTCGGCGTTAATGACCAATCTGTCTATTTGTCTCCCGCTCCGCTGTATCACTCAGCACCGCTGGGATTTACGACGGGAACACAATCTCTTGGAGGAACGGTAGTAGTCCTGGAGAAGTTCGACCCCCTCGAGGCATTGCAGGCGATCGAGCGTTACGGCGTGACACATTCGCAGTGGGTGCCAACAATGTTCACACGCATGTTAAAACTCGCTGAAGAAGACCGAAATAAGTGGAACCTGTCGACTCACAAAGTGGCCATACACGCCGCGGCTCCCTGTCCGGTAGAAGTGAAAAAACAAATGTTGGAGTGGTGGGGTCCCATTCTGCACGAGTATTACGCCGGAACTGAACTCAACGGCTTTTGTTACGTCGGTCCGGAGGACTGGATTAGCCATCCTGGGACCGTGGGTAAACCTCTCATCGGAGCCTTGCGTATCTGTGATGAAGACGGCACCGAATTACCTGCTGGTGAGTCAGGACTGATTTATTTCGAGCGAGAAGAGCAGACGTTCGAATATCACCAAGCACCAGACAAAACGAAAAGTTCGCAACACCCGAATAATCCTTTGTGGACCACGCTTGGAGATGTTGGTCGGGTCGACGACGAGGGCTTCTTGTATCTCACGGACCGGAAGGCTTTTATGATTATTTCGGGAGGAGTCAATATCTATCCGCAAGAAATTGAAGACTGTTTGATTCTTCACGCCGATGTAGCTGACGTCGCAGTATTTGGTGTCCCGAATGAAGATTTTGGTGAAGAAGTGAAGGCTGTTGTGCAACCGGTGGAAGGGATCGCTGGAGACGAGCAGCTAGCGAAACGCCTGCTTGAATATGCGCGCGAGCATATTGCTGGTTACAAGGTTCCACGGTCTGTGGATTTCCGCTCAGAGTTGCCTCGCTTACCCACCGGAAAGCTCTATAAACGAGTGCTGCGTGATGAGTATTGGGCTGGTGACAGCGAATCAAATGGAAGTGTGTCACCTATAGAGCAAATAACTGACTCATAAGTTAGGGGCTAGGACAGCCATCAATAACTTGCATAGGTAGCGGTCGCACTTTCTGCGTCCACCAGATAAGGCCGTCTGATATTTTCTGAACAGTACAGCGACTGGAAGTAAGGGAACGAATGTCAGTTTATTTTGTGGTGCAAGAAGAAGTTCACGACCAAGAGGGGCTTAACGAGTACATGGAGGCGGCTAAGAACTCAACGCTTGGCGATGGTCGTGCTCTCGTCGTCGATAATAATGTTGTCCCAATCGAAGGAGAATGGCATGGCTCGCGGTTGGTGATTCTCGAGTTCGAAGACGAAGAAGGCTTTAGAAAGTGGTATGAGTCGCCCGAGTACCAGAAGGCTCTGCCGTTGCGCCTAGCGGCTACCGATTCTCGCGGCGCGTTAGTTAAGGGAATTAAATAAAAGTCTTACGATGCTTGTTTATGACGGCGAATGTTCATTTTGTTGCAGGTGCGCATCTTGGGTAACTCGCCGCGCTGATATCAATATGAGTTCAGGTACTGCCGAGGACCTAGAAAAGCTGGGTCTTTCGACCTCCGATGCGAAACGGGCTGTTTGGTGGATTGAAGGAGATTTGCGCCTGTCAGGTCACCAAGCAGTCGGCGAAGTTCTGTGCTCCATAGGTGGTGGTTGGAGATGGTTAGGGAATGCAATGAAGGTCCCACCATCGTCTTGGGTGGCGGCCCTGGTCTATAAGTGGGTAGCAGCAAATAGGCACCGCATTAGCGGATGATGTAGCCAGCAAATTCCAGACAACGGGCACCGGAAACGCTTCCCGTCATTGTTTAATGTCCGACAACTTCGGCGATGAATGAGCTAGTTCGATCTGTTACTGGTTGGGTCGAGCCCATAAAGAAGTGGTCGGCTCCTGCAATTTCTTCTATGGATGTCGCTGTCCAAGGTTCGCAGATATCCCTTGCATCGACTAGGGCTCGGAATTGGTCGTTTTCAGGCACTAACAGCATCGTTGGTCGTTTATCTAGTCCCGCCTTCATTTCGGCTGGGTCGAGTAGCGCCAAAGGTGAGGCGATTCCTACCCAACCAGCTACATGGAGGTTGTCAGCGCTGAGAGAAACATCTGCCCCAAATGAATAGCCGACTGAAAAGACTGGCGCAGACTTAGACAGTTCCCCTGCAAAAGCGAACGCTGCTTCGCTATCAGCTACCTCAAGTTTCCCTTCTCCGTGAGTTCCCTGCGAATTGCCAACTCCCCGAAAGTTGTATCTCAAGGTGGCGATCTCGTCCTCAGGTAGGGAACTGAATAGAGCCTGGACCACGTTGTTACGCATTTCTCCGCCGTACAAGGGATGTGGATGAGAGATGACGGCGATGGCCTTGATACGCCTAGGAAGTAGGTATTCAGCCTCAATAGCGACGCCATCACTAGTTGTAAAATTTGTTATTTGAGGTAGTCCGGAGTCCGCGTTCATGCCTGAGAACGGTACCGTGCCATCGTGGCAGAAGAACCAAACGATGCAGCTACTGACGAAAATCAGAAACGTCCGATCAAAATGCTCCATGATCGGATCCTCGTACGCATGCCAGGCGACGAAGCTGAACGGAGAAGTAGCGGAGGGATTTTGATTCCCGCTACGGCACAACAACAAAAACGTTTGGTGTGGGGTGAAGTAGTCGGCGCCGGACCTAACGTTCGAAGTGCCGAAGAGGGCGATCAGGTTCTATTCAGCCCGGATGACCGATATGAAGTCGAAGTTCATGGTGATGATTTCTTGATCCTTCGTGAACGTGATGTCCATGCGATAGCTGCTCCCCGGGTCGAGCCCGGCAGCACAGGTTTATACCTCTAGTTAGAGGGGCTCCCCGTGTCTGATAAGGACCAAAGCAGTTACGCAACCCGGGGTGAAATAGAAATCCATGTAGATGCCGTTCCGATCGACCCGGATGCAGCTATAGAAGATCTGGTGGACCGTCTCGATTCAGCTCGGGGTGTGCTGCTCTCCTCAAGCTACGAATACCCAGGGCGTTACACACGCTGGGATATGGGATTTGTCGACCCACCGGTCGCAGTGACGAGTCAAGGAGACATCGTTACCGCTGAGGCATTGAATCCTCGAGGCGAAGTTCTCCTAGGTCCAGTCAGACAAGTTATGCAGGAGTTAGCGCATATTTCTATCGTTGAAGAAAATGCTGACCGGCTTATATTTCAAATAGAACGACCAGATGATCGATTCGAAGAAGAAGAGCGGAGCCGTCAGCCCTCTTCTTTTACGGTAATCCGGGCCATCGTTGAGCTATTCAACGGGCCCGATGAGCATTTAGGGCTTTATGGGGCCTTTGGCTACGACCTAGCTTTCCAATTTGAACCCATCGATCTGAAGCTTGTCCGCCCCGAAAACCAACGGGACCTCGTTCTGTATGTTCCTGATGAAATCATTGTGGTTGATCATCAGGGAGGAATAGCCGAACGCCGACGATACGAATTCAGTTATAAGGGATCGAGCACGGCTGATATCAGTCGAGGAGGAGCCCGAGAGCCTTACCAACCAGATTTAGATCTCGAACCGATGCGCGATCATGAAAGCGGTGAATATGCAGAGGTCGTTGATCTTGCTCGCCAATATTTCGCTCGTGGAGATCTGTTCGAAGTGGTTTCGAGCCAGACATTTGTGGAGCCGTCTCCCGAACCACCATCAGAACTCTTCCGTCGTTTGAAGGAACAGAACCCGTCTCCCTATGGTTTTTTGATCAACCTAGGTCAAGCAGAATGGCTAGTCGGAGCGTCTCCGGAAATGTATGTACGCGTAGAAGGAGACAGAGTCGAAACCTGTCCAATCTCGGGGACGATTGCGAGAGGGCAAGACCCACTTGACGACGCATCGCAGATTCTTGCCCTACTTAATTCCGAAAAAGATGAATCGGAACTAACGATGTGCACTGATGTTGACCGCAACGACAAGAGCCGGATATGCGTACCCGGATCGGTCAAAGTCATCGGACGGCGCCAAATAGAAATGTACTCACGGCTAATTCACACAGTGGATCACGTAGAAGGACGACTTCGTCCTGAGTTTGATGCCCTAGACGCATTTCTTACCCACACCTGGGCAGTCACTGTTACAGGCGCGCCAAAGACCGCAGCGATGATGTTCCTTGAAGACCACGAGAAGAGCCCAAGGGCCTGGTATGGCGGAGCAATCGGCAAAGTGGGATTTGATGGAGGGCTCAATACAGGACTGACGCTGAGAACAATAAGGATCAAGGATGGCCATGCGGAGGTTCGTGTCGGAGCCACGCTGTTGTGGGATTCAGATCCAGTTGCCGAAGAAGAGGAAACCGAATTGAAGGCTTCAGCCTTCTTGGATGCGCTGAGGTTGCCACGCCGGACTGCGGATATTCCAACGTTCGCGGCAGCCGAAGAAAAGAAAAGTGTCCTGCTTGTGGACCACATGGATTCCTTTGTGCACACCCTGGGCAACTACCTGAGACAAACAGGTGCGGATGTCACAACTCAGAGGGCAGGTTTCCCACTAGAAGATCTTTCTCGCTTACGCCCAGACTTATTGGTGTTGTCCCCGGGGCCAGGGATACCCTCAGATTTTGCAATCGCTGACACGATCGAAGCTGCCCTTGCTTTGGAAATTCCGATATTTGGCGTCTGTTTAGGCCTTCAAGCTGTCGTGGAGTTCTTTGGAGGCACGCTCAACCAATTAGTAACTCCAATGCACGGCAAAGCCTCACCGATTCAGGTAAATGGAGGTCGCCTGTTCGCTGGCCTTCCGCTTGAATTTAGAGCGGGTCGTTACCACTCGCTCTACGCTAGAAAAGATGCAATTCCTGACTCGTTAGAAGTGACGGCAACCAGCGCTGACGATGACGTCGTAATGGCTGTTGAACACAAATCTTTACCGATAAATGCTGTGCAGTTTCACCCCGAGTCAATAATGTCTTTTGATGACGAGATCGGTTTGCGATTAGTGCGAAACGCGGTCGAGATTTTAACGGACCAAATATGACTCCCATGAGCTTTACTAGCAAGAGAGATGTCCTCACATTGGATGGACCGGACACCGAGACATACCTTCATGGTCAGATTTCACAAAATGTGGATGACATGGTGGACGGAGAGTCTCGTCTTTCTTTTCTTCTCGAACCCAAAGGGAACCTAGAAAGTTGTTTTAGGATCACGCGGTTAGGGCAAGAGCATTACTTGCTTGACACAGAGCCGGGACACGGATCGCTTCTTCTTGCGTCTCTGGAACGGTTTAAGCTTCGGTCGAAAATAGAGTTTGTTCTTCATGACTGGCAGATGGTTTCGGTTTTAGGTGACTACGAGACGTCTAACGCCTCTTCGGCGTTCTTGTCAGTGGAATCACCGTGGCCGGCTCTACAACATGTTGATTTGCTAGCGGAAAATGCGACAGTGGACCTTCCTGTGTGCAGCTATGAGGAATATGAGCGGCTGCGCTTCAGCCATGGACTTCCGGTGATTGGTAGAGAATTTGATGTTGGGGCAATACCCAATGAGACTGATCTCCTGGGTTTGGCAGTTTCGTTCGATAAAGGCTGCTATCGGGGTCAAGAGCTAGTGGAACGGATCGCTGCGCGAAAGGGTGGGCGTCGACTCCTTCGGCGTATTCGCAGCGACGTCACACTCTCTCCGAAACAGAATCTATTTTCTCAAGATAAGGAAGCTGGAGAGGTGCTGGCAATCACATTAACGCCCCCCTATGTCGGGTTTGCTTCTGTTCTGAGCGATGTCGAGGGCATAAAAAATGAAGAAGGTGCAGATATCGAGGTATTTGCACTTAACGAGGTTATTCAATAGCGAAATCCTTCAGGGACCTCTTGCGGAGTAGCCTCTGCGAATGCCTAATGGTGTCGCAATCAGCGAGGCCAGATGAACTGGGAGACAAGATTGTGGCTAAACCTGCTCTGTTAGCGAAACTAACTGCGAAAGAAGGACAACGCGATGCCCTGTTGGCCGTGATCGCCGATTTGGGAATGCGAAATGTGTCCGGAGAACCAGGTACTGAGGTATACGCGGCTCACAAAGATGCAGGCGATGAGAACGTCGTTTGGTTTTATGAAATGTATTCAGATGGAGATGCTTTAGCTGCCCATGGTGGGTCGGACCAGATGAAAGAGTTCGGGCGTGCCACCGGAGAATTCATGGCTGGCCGAGCGGAGTTGATCTTTCTTGAGCCTGTCTGCGCCAAAGGTCTCAACCTCTAGTAAGTGTGAGGGTAGCTAGAAACCACTGCATACCGGAAGGCACCTCGCATGAGTGTCGGTGATGGAACTTATTTAGATCGGATTATCGTCGAACATCGCAACAGAGCTGCATCTGACCGACGACCTCTGGAGGGCCTACTTGAAGAGGCAGTCAAGTGTCAGGCACCGCGACAGTTCTCCCAAGCCCTCAGAGAACCGGGGTTGAGCGTTATAGCGGAGGTAAAACGTCGGTCTCCTTCAAAGGGTGATCTTTTCGCGAATTTGGATCCGGCGCTGTTGGCTGAGCAGTACATGCGAGGAGGAGCTGCATGTTTATCTGTTCTCACTGACGGACCCAATTTTGGCGGATCGAGTCAAGACTTGGAAGAAGCTCGATCAGCAGTCGATCTACCTGTGTTGAGGAAAGACTTCACTGTGCACGAACGCGATGTGTTGGACGCACGGTTAATGGGTGCTGATGCCGTTTTGTTGATCGTCGCAGCACTTTCCCCCGATGAACTTGCAACCTTCTTTGAACTGGCTCGAGGTTTAGGTATGGACTCACTGGTTGAGGTTCATGACGAGAGTGAGCTTGACACCGCAGTTCAGGTTGGAGCGGATCTGATCGGGATCAACCAAAGGGACTTATTCACCTTTGAGGTTGACCATGAGCGAGCGGTTCGAATGGCGAAACTCATCCCAGATGGGGTAGTGGGAGTCGCTGAGTCGGGAGTCCGGGGTCCTGAAGATGCGATGGCTTTGAGCGAAGCTGGGTATTCGGCGATCCTTGTTGGCGAAACGTTGGTGGTAAGTGACGACCCGGGAATGGCTGTCGCCGCTTTACGGGGACCCGTCTGATGTTCGTCAAGGTCTGTGGAATTACCACCGAAGAGGATGCGCTCCTGGCTATAGGGATGGGGGCTGATGCATTGGGCTTTAACTTTGTCCCCGGATCATCGCGACAGATACGTCCAGCGGTGGCGAGAGATATAGTTCGGCGTTTGCCGGGTGGCGTACTGACGGTGGGGATCTTCAGGGATGAACTGAAAGAAACTGTCGTTCAGACGGTGCATGAAGCAGGTTTACAGGCAGCGCAGCTTCATGGACGCGAATCTTCGGAGGATAGTTCGTGGGTCGCTGAGCGAGTTCCTTACCTGATTAAAGTATTTGTTGCAGGCGATCCAGCCATCGATGAACTCGATCGCTATTCAGCTACAGCGGTTCTTGTTGATGCACCTGAGCCCGGTTCTGGTGAAGTTTTTGATTGGTCGTTGCTTGACGGGAGAGAAAGAGGACGTCCACTTATCTTGGCAGGTGGGCTTAATCCTGAGAACGTGGCCCAAGCTGTAAGTGTGGTTAAGCCATGGGGCGTCGACGTCGCCAGCGGTGTTGAAGTTTCACCAGGGGTTAAAGATCCGGTCAAGGTTAGAGAATTCGTACTGAACGCCCGAGATGCCGGAAATTTGTTGGAGCCTAACGATGACGACTTTGATCCGGATGCCCCGAGGCCCTATGACTGGCGGGATGAGTGATGAGGGAAGGGTTGTCACCGATAGGTTGAACATATGGTGATGACCGATCCGAATAAGGAAGGGCGCTTCGGCGAGTTCGGTGGGCGTTTCGTCCCTGAAACTCTGATCCCGGCTTGCGAAGAGCTTGAAACAGCATTTCGTGATGCTTGGGCTGACCCGGCGTTCGTCAGCGAATTCCATCGGATCCTTAACGATTATGGGGGACGGCCCTCGCCTCTTACCGAGTGCTATCGGTTATCTGAGCAACTGGGAGTCAGAATCCTTTTGAAACGAGAAGATCTGAACCACACAGGCTCACACAAGATCAACAATGTGATTGGTCAAGCCCTACTCGCTCGTCGAATGGGAAAGTCTCGCCTTGTCGCTGAAACAGGAGCGGGACAACATGGTGTTGCTACCGCAACTGCAGCAGCTCTATTAGATATGGAGTGCAAGGTTTATATGGGGCAAGTTGACGTCGAACGCCAAGAATTAAATGTCTTTCGAATGCACTTGTTGGGGTCAGAGGTTGAGGCGGTTTCATCTGGTAGTCAGACCCTAAAAGATGCAGTGAATGAGGCCCTTCGAGATTGGGTCGCTACAGTCGAGAACACTCATTATTGTCTTGGATCGGTGATGGGCCCGCACCCATATCCTTGGATGGTTCGAACTTTTCACCATGTCATCGGTGACGAGGCCTATGAGCAGTGCATGAAGCTAATGAATCGCGTCCCTGACGTTGTCGTCGCCTGTGTAGGCGGCGGAAGTAACGCTGCGGGGATCTTTTCGGGCTTTGCAGATACCAATGCCCGTTTGATCGGAGTCGAGCCCGCCGGTGGGGCTGCGGTTGGTCGCGGGGTTCCAGGGGTTGTGCACGGGATGAACTCATATCTGATGCAAGATGAGGTGGGACAGGTTCAAGAAGCTGAGTCCATTTCGGCAGGACTTGATTATCCCGGGGTTGGACCGGAGCACGCGTATTTATCATCGATAGGTCGAGCCGAATATCCAGCGGTGACTGACCAAGAGGTTGTCGAAGCTTTCCAACTGCTGTCGAAGACTGAGGGGATTATCCCTGCGCTTGAATCCGCCCACGCCTTGGCGTGGGTTGTTCGAGAAGCAGCAACATTGCAAGATCAGGCTGTGCTTTTGAATCTCTCTGGACGCGGCGACAAAGACGTTGACCAGATGATGGATGTGTTAGGAACGGAAAACAATCAGTGAACCTCGAGTCCGGTGTTGGCCGCATGGAAAGTTTCCTTCGTGGCCGTCGAGATGACGGTGCGAAGTTATTAGTTGTTTACATAACTGGTGGTTACGAAGGATGGGAAGCAGCCGTAGAAACAGCGGCAGCGGCAGGAGCGGATGCTATTGAAATCGGGATACCATTTTCAGATCCAGTGATGGATGGTCCGGTGATCCAAGAAGCTAGCCAAGCGGCACTTGAAGCCGGAGCTACTCCCAGTTCAGTTTTAGCGGCCGTACCCAATCTTGATACAGGTGTTCCCCACGCCGTCATGACGTACTACAACCTCGCTCACCACCCTGGGCATGAAAGGTTCGCGGCAACGTTAGCGAACTCTGGTATTGATGCCGCCATCTTGCCGGATCTGCCGTTGGTGGAATCAGGCCCTTGGCGACAAGCAGCAGCAGAGGTTGGAGTTGAGACGATCATGTTGGCGGCACCAACAACCCCAGATGACAGGCTTCCCGAGTTATGTGCCGCTTCACAGGGGTTTGTCTATGCGGTGGGGCTGCTTGGTGTAACAGGAGAGAGGTCAACTCTTGCTTCAACCGCTACCGAAATAGCGAAAAGATGCAAGAACGTTACCGATAAACCGGTACTCACAGGTGTCGGAATTGGTTCGCCCGAGCAAGCAGTCGAAGCAAGTGTCGTGGCTGATGGGGTCATCATCGGGTCAGCGGTTGTGCGTCGGCTTCTTGATGGTGGCGGAGCGGATGGGGTAGGTGAGCTAGTCGCCTCCTACCGAGCTGCGCTCGACGCAGGTTGAGGCTTGTTTTCGGTGGTGGATAAGACGACCGACCTATGTGAATTGTGCGAGGCAGCTCGATTCACCCACTGGTACTACGAAGACGATGTTTGTTGGGTAGCCGACTGTGAGGCTTGTTCAACACCGATGGTTGTATGGAAATCACACGGGACGACGCCTAGCGAAGAACAGATTGAATGGATGCTAGGCCGCCTAAATGAGGCGGGAATTGAGAGATTCGGAGAGGGGAATGGCACCATTGACCGGACCATGAGGCAGATTCCAGAACACTTCCATGCTCATGTACGCGATGCTCAGTGGGTTTCTCGCAGGTGGACCGAAAAACCAAGCAAGTATTCCGGAGTCGGTGGACACCGGTTGCAGTTGAAATGATGGTTCGGGGATTACGACTAGCGCTGACGCTGCTATGCGCGTGTTGTCTAGCGTGCGGCGATAGTACTGACTGGGCATCTAAAGGCCCTACAGACGAAAAATATTCACAGGTCGAATTGAGCCTGGGTGAAGCCGTGTACAGCGACTCATGTTCGGCCTGCCACGGACAAAACGGGTCCGGTAATTTCGGCCCTGATCTTTTAGGCAAGGGACACAAATACTCATACGAGGAGCAACGTAGCCTCGTCGCGCGGGGAAGACGTTCCATGCCCGGCTTTGGTGCGAGCCTCGCGGACGCGGAAATTGATGCCGTTGTGGCGTACATACGTGTGGGTTTCTTCGGTGAATCTAGGAACTAATTATCTTGCTGGGGCACTATGAGGCACTCGCAGATCGCTAAGTTGGCTAAATGCTTCAGCTTGGTGACCGGGCCCCTGCCTTCACGCTTTATAACCAGAATAATGAAAAGTGGCGGTTGACCGATCAACGAACTTCTCGAGTAGCGCTGTTCTTCTATCCCAGAGCCAATACTTCAGGGTGCACAGAGCAGGCGGTCGGATTACGAGACCTGCTTCCTAAGATCAGCGGTGTTGCACTTGTGGGTATTAGCGCTGACAGCCCTGAGAAACAGGCGGCATGGGCCGAAAAGCACCGACTGGGATTCCCCCTTCTCTCGGACCCAGAGCATAAGGTTGCTCGGAAATACTTTGTTTTTGGACCGAAGAAGCTGTATGGCCGGGACTATGAGGGCATCACACGTTCACTGTTTTTAATTTCGCCTTCTGGTCGAATTGAGGGCACGTGGGTAAAGGTGTCGCCAAAGGCAACGCCCGTCGAGTTGTTGTCCGCACTGGAGAAGATCAATGAGTAACTTCCCTCACCCAAGTGAACTCCTCCCACATCGACAACCATTTTTGCTGTGCGACGAAATCGCAGAACTAGACCCCGGAGCGTCGTGCACAGCGCTATGGCATTTAACCGGGGACGAAGCCTTCTTTGAAGGACACTTTCCGGGACGACCGACACTGCCCGGCGTGTTGATTGTGGAGGCGCTTGCTCAAACGGCGGGGCTAGCCGCTCTCAGTGCTCAAGAGTTCTCAGGAAAACTGCCCTTATTCGGAGGCATAGATAAGGCTCGCTTCAGGCGACAAGTACGCCCAGGTGAAACTTTGACCCTGAAAGCTCATTTGGGCAAGATGTCACGAATGGCGGGCAGGGCGACAGGAGAAGCGTCCGTGGGTGAAGAGCTCGCTTGTAAGGCAGAAATGATGTTCATCATCGCGAATGCTGGCGACCTGTAATTCTCGGTATTGACTGTGGGTGGGCGACTCAAGACGTTTTGGTCTCGTCAGCATCGACGTGATGGATTTCTGCTCGGGCTAGCTGTAGGTACCTTCGGTGTCACCTTTGGAGTTCTGTCAGTATCAGCAGGGGTCTCCGGACTGCAGGCCGTAATGATGTCACTCTTAATGTTTACCGGTGCGTCTCAGTTTGCTGCAGTTGGAGTCGTTAGCACTGGAGGTGACCCGATGTCGGCGCTTGGGGCAGCGCTTTTGTTGGCAGCGCGCAACGGTGCTTACGCCTTATCGATGTCTCAAGTCATGCCTTCTGGAAAAGGTAGCCGCCTTGTCGCCGCCCAGCTGATAATCGATGAGAGTACTGCTATGGCTGAGGCTCAAGGCAACCTTGGGGAGAGCAGGGAAGCGTTTTGGATAACTGGTTTATCTGTGTTCTTTTTTTGGAATCTCGGGACTCTAATTGGAGTTCTTGTGGGTGGGGTTGTCGGCGACCCATTTACTTGGGGTCTTGACGCCGCATTTCCTGCAGGATTCCTGGCGTTGCTGATGCCGCATTTGAAAGATCGAAATAAGCGAAGGGCGGCTGGAATCGGGGGAGTAGTTGCTCTGGTGACAGTTCCCTTGTTACCAGCGGGTTTCCCAGTTCTGTTAGCGGCTTTAGGTGCAGTGGTAGCGACAAGAATTGAGCGCCAAGAGTGAAAGGCCGAAACAGATGACGTGGTGGTTATTGGCTGGGCTAGCAGCAGGCTGCTATTGCTTCAAAATTGGTGGAGTCCTAACTGCCGGGAATCTTCGTCTTTTCGGATCGGGCCAGAGCTTTCTGGCGTATCTGACGCCCGCAGTTTTGTCTGGACTGATAGTTGTCCAGACCTTCGACGGCGGCGGAAGACTGACTATCAGTGCGCTTACTGCTGGGGTAGCAACTGGAGCTGTGGCTACTTCGATGAAAGCGCCGTTACCGGTGGTCTTGTTAGTGGCGTCCGCGACGACAGCATTAACTCGTCTTCTGTAAAGGGCACCTATTCGGTTGGAGCTAAGACAATCGAACCATTGTGTCCACCAAAGCCAAACGAATTTGACATTGACGGTCCGGGCTCCCAATCCTGAGGGCTGCCGGTCACGAGATTAAATTCGGCCATCTCTGGGTCTGGCGTAGTGAAACCTGAGGTTGGTGGGATTTGTTTGTGTATAAATGACAAGAGGACAGCTGTTGCTTCTATCGCCCCTGCGGCTCCAAGAGCATGTCCTGTGATCCCTTTGGTCGAAGTCACGGGGGGACCGTTATCTCCGAATAGTTTCGACAATGCCTCAGCCTCGGCTGCATCGTTGAGGGGAGTGGAGGTCCCGTGTGCATTAATAGAGGCGATATCGTTGGAGGATAATCCGGCGTCTTCGATTGCCAATTGCATGCATCGGAGAGCCCCATCGCCACCCGGAGCGGGCGCGGTTATGTGGTGAGCGTCCGCTGTAGATCCTGAGCCTAGAACTTCTCCATAGATGTGAACGCCCCGCGCCTTAGCTGATTCCATTTCTTCGAGGATCAGTGTGGCTGAACCTTCGGTCATCATGAAACCATCTCGGTCTTTGTCGAAAGGCATTGATCGACCGGACGAGGATAAAGCGGTCATGTTTTGAAAGCCTGCTGTACCGACCGGCGACATGACCGACTCTGCCCCTCCCGAAACAATTACATCGGCATATCCCATTTGGATGAGACGAGTGGCGTAACCAATAGCGTGCGTGCTGGCCGCACAAGCGGTAGTGATGGTCTCATTTGGCCCCTGAAGACCGAAACGCATTGAGATAGCAGCTCCTGGAGCGTTCGGCATAATCATCGGAACCATGAAAGGAGAAACTCTCCGGGCGCCTTTGCGGTCATGGACGAGGACTTGCTCTTCGAAGGTTTGTAGTCCTCCAACCCCAGTTGCGTAGATAACCCCGCAGCGTGCGGGGTCTGACGTTAGGTCTCCAGCGTCTTCGATTGCCATCGTTGCGCTCGCTGTAGCCATTTGTTGGGAGCGATCAGCTCTTCGGGCCTCTTTGGGGTTGTCGTAAAAGGCCAGAGGATCGAAATCGTGAACGCGACGCTCGCCTTCAGGCGGCGCAGAGTTCAGTCCCTGCCAAAATGCTTCTAGCCCTATGCCGGCGCAGGAAACGACCCCGAGGCCGACGATGGCTACCCTGCGCCTTTCACTCACAGTTTCGACTCAACCAACGCCACAGCATCGCCGACAGTGGCAACGTCGGACAGTTCTTCTTCTTCGACGGTAATGTCGAACTCTTCTTCAAGAGCCATTACCAGCTCGACTAAATCCAGGCTGTCTGCGTCAAGATCATCAGCAAAGCTTGCTTCGGTAGTAACAGCGGATGCATCCACTGCAAGTACCTCCACGGCACAGTTTTTGAATCGCTCGAAGTTGTCGCTCATTGAGGTGTTCCTTGTGTCATTGGACAATGCGAAGTGTAGATGGTTTGGGTCA
>SGYJ01000016.1 GCA_004214275.1 Acidimicrobiales bacterium
TCCTTTCTCTGGTGCCCCGATGGTGACACAAACTTCGTGGAGTTAGGTGGCACGAATGTGCCGTGGTCATCTGAGTCGAAATTATTTCACGGCATTACGAATCGCCAGCGCCACTGCTTCTGTCCCTAGTTCAGTGACCAGGTCGGGTGTGGTAGTGACGTCTTGGGTGGCGAGAAGAAACAGTGCGTCTCCGTCAACCGAAGTGTGAGGTGGATCAATAGCCCTTGCAATTCCAGTGTGCGCCAGGTCCGCTACTCGACATGCTTCGGATTTAGTTAACCGGGCGTTCGTCACCAAGCATCCGATCGTAGTATTTGCTTTTTCTTCTCCTGACTCCCACGCCGATATGTCGTCAATGGGCACATACGGGTACCTCGGAGCGTCAGGGGGCGCTGTAGAGCCGGTGATTAACGAACCATCGGAATTGAGCACGTCACCAAACGCATTGACAGCGACGATCGCGCCCACGATCAGATCTCCTGACTGGGCAACTCCTATGCCCTGCCCGCCAAGACTCGCAAACGCCCGTCCTGCAGCCTTACCTACCGTGCAACCTCTACCCACTCCCGTCCGTCCAGACTCGGGATCTGCGCTGGTCGCAGCCTCACAAGCCGATCTGCCAGCCAAAGGGCCAGGTCTAGGGTCATCGGGTCCAGTTATGTCGAACACAACCGCCGCGCCAACAACTGGCACAACTGCTGAAGCCAATTCCAAGCCCCGACCTTGTTCCACGCACCATTCCACAACACCATCCGCCGCAGCCAAACCGAAGACGCTATTGCCACACAGCACAACCGCATGGCACTCCACTCCAGATCCGGTGGGTCCAAGTGCCGCGGCCTCCCTGGTTCCAGGCGCTCCACCTCGCACCGCCAAGGCTCCAAGAGACCCCTTGGGTGGGAGAACAACGGTAACCCCGGTCCCGTTTTCTTCATCGGTCCAGCAACCCACCTGTACTTCTTCGATTCCAAGTGCCATATGTCGACCTCACGTTTCCATACGCATTAGAAATATACGGTGCCCGAAGGCCACACCATTCATCGGTTATCCAAAGATTTACGGTCTGACCTAGGCGCGAGCGTCGTGAAAGCGACTTCGCCACAGGGCCGATTCGCACATGGTGCTGCGCTTATAAACAAAAAAACATTGGCCACAAGCGAAGCTTGGGGAAAACATCTGTTTCTAACTTTCTCTGGGGAAACGATCCTCCATATTCACTTGGGTTTGATCGGTAAATTTCGACCCCAAGCTCTTGAACATGAACCGTCGGACACAGTTCGTCTTCGTTTGGAAGGGAGTCGAGCTTGGCATCTCACAGGTCCACAAAAATGCGCGCTCATACCAAAAGAGGAGTACCTGGGCGTCATCGACGGCTTAGGCCCTGATCCGCTGCGACGCGGCAGCAAGTGGGAGGATTTCGCATCCGGGTTGACAAACCGCAAGACTCCGATCGCCATCTCGCTGTTGGACCAATCAATAATCGCCGGGGTTGGAAACGTGTATCGGGCTGAGTTTCTTTTCTTGTTGGGCATCCATCCAGAACGTCCATCCTGCGATCTCACAAAAACCGAGCTTCAGGACCTATGGAAATTGTCTGTATCGCAGTTACGGCAGGGAGTTCGATTAAACCGGATCGTTACCGTTGATCAGATCGATTCTGGAACAACGCCCGGGCGTCTGAAACCCCAAGATGCTCTTTACGTATACAAACGCGAAGGACAGCCCTGTCGTCGTTGTGGTTCCTCGATCAGGGTGGCCAAGCTTGCTGGCAGAAGCTGTTGGTGGTGTGACCGATGTCAACGTCGATAGGACGGCCGCGTCCAATTGCCCCGGAACGATCTCCCGATTACCTGTTACTTGCTACCCGGGCTTAAGGTGCGCCTATGCCCGATACAAGCATCCCTCGCAAGGCCTGGTTAGCACTAGTCGCGGCAGGTCTGGCAATGTTTTTGGTGGGGGTCGATGGGTCGATAGTGAACGTTGCCTTCCCTAGCTTTCGACGAGATTTTGATGGTGTGTCGAACGCTCAGTTGTCCTGGGTCCTCAACGCCTATGTGCTTGTCTACGCCGCGCTACTAGTCGTAAGCGGGCGACTTGCTGATCGGGCCGGCAGATTGCGCGTTATGTCAATCGGATTGACTGTCTTTGTATTGGCGTCTATTGGAGTGGCGGTCGCGCCAGTTCCGTCTTTTCTGATCATCATGCGCGGTTTTCAAGGTGTAGGCGCTGCCTTGATCACTCCAGCGTCTATGGGCCTAGTAATTGCCTCATGGCCGCCAGAACGTCGCGCTACTGCCGTGACTCTTTGGGGAGCTTGTTTCGCATGCGCCAACGCTTTCGGTCCAGCAATAGGAGCCGGCATCATCGAGCTCGCCAATTGGCGTTGGGCATTTATGATCAATTTGCCCATCGGAGCAATCGCTTTTGCCTTAAGTAAGCGGTTCTTCGCTGAAACTCCTAAAGATGCCTCAGCAGCGAAACCCGATGTGCTCGGTGGTGCTCTCCTTTCTTCCGCTACTGCCCTGGTTGTGTTGGCCATTGTTCAAGGCCGCGACTGGGGTTGGGTTTCAGTTGGCACTGTGATGCCAGTGTTGATTGGGATGACACTTTTTGGTTCCTTTATGCACCGAAATAAGCGGCATCCTGAACCGATTCTGCCCAAAGCATTGGCGCAAATTCAGTCATTTCGCCGGGCATCGGTTGCATTATTTGTCTTCACTCTGGGGATGTACGCGTTGATGCTCTCACTCGTTCTGTTCTTGACCGATGCTTGGGAATATTCGATAGGTGTAACTGGTTTATCTACTGCGGTCGGCGCTCTAGCGGTCACCGGAGGGGCAACGTTCGCCGGTCCTCTAGCTGATCGTTATGGGCATCGGTTTGTCGCAGGTCCGGGGACCTTTATTTGCGCATTGGGAATGCTTTGGTGGATCACGATGCTCAACGAACAAGCCAACTATTGGATCGGATACGTGCCGGGGCTCTTGTTAAGTGCAGCCGGTATGGGCATGACCTTAGGAGTACTCGCCGCTGCTGGGGTTTCGGAGGTAACCCCTGAGTATTTCAGCCTTGCCGGGGGTGTCACTCAAACAGCCCGCCAGTTCGGCGGTGCACTCGGATTAGCCGTAATGTTCGCAATTACGGGCGAACCCTCCGGTCCGAGCCAGGCTTACGGCCTCTACAAATGGGCTTTTGCTTTCATCATGGTTAGTTCCCTTATCGCCTGTTTGTTGACTTGTCGAGTCAAAACTCCGCGACCAGAACCTGTTTAAGTATCGGTCAGCGCGCCTGACATTGCGGGCACCAGGTTGTGGTGCGGGCATCAATGATTCGTGATCGAAGAGTTGCGGCGCAAACGAAACAGACTTGGCCTCCCCTGCCGTAACATTTGAGGTGATGCTGATTTGAGCCTTCGCCTTCGAGGTTCCGATAGTCGCGAAGTGTCGTACCACCTCGCTCGATCGCTTCAGACAGCACGGTCCGCACGGCGTCGAGAAGTCTTTGAGCTTGAGGTCCACTGATCGATCTCAAAGACGGATTTATTCGAGCAATGAATAACGCTTCGTCTGCGTAGATATTTCCTACTCCGGCAATTAGGCGTTGACTCAATAGTTGGGTTTTGATTCGTCTCGTGCGTCCCCGTGTTCGACGCCATACCTCGTCACCGGTCAGTTCAGCGGAAAAAGGTTCAGGTCCCATATCTCTTAGCGTCGGTATTTGCGAATAGTCGCCCTTATCGACAACGGCTATGCGTCCGAATCGTCGTACATCTCTGAAAACGACTGTCTTCCCGTTGTCGAGAGACCACCAGGCTCTTTGATATTGGTCCAGCATCGTCGACCCTTGTTCTCCACGATCAATAAGCAACTGTCCGGTCATTCCGAGGTGAACGATTAACTCTTTGTGCCCATCGCATTCCGCGATCAGGTATTTCCCCCGTCGAGTTAATTCGGTGAAACGTCGTCCCATGATTTCTCTGGCTGGCAAGAATTTTTGAGATTCGTGACTTCCAGCTCGAACAACGGTCTGATTAATGATTTCGCTCCGAAGTTGTCGTCGGATTGTTTCGACTTCTGGAAGTTCAGGCACGCGAAGCCAAGTCCTCAGCGACGCGGCCCATACCGTCTCTCCGCCTCCGCTGCCCCCTCTGGACAATGATCTAGATACGGGCACCAGTTACACAGAGGACCGGTGCGATACGGAAATTTTTCACTGTCAATCGCCTGACACAAGTCATCCCACGTCCGACGGTGGACATCTACGGCACCGGCGACTGCTACAGAATCTAGAGGGCGGTCGATGGACCCACTCGTCAGGTACATGAGACGTACTTCCGACACCTCAAAGTCTTCTTCAGCCAACGCTGCCGCGTAGAGCCAAACTTGCGACAGTTTGTCTTCCACATACTTCGACCCGGGGGCCTTACCGGTCTTGTAGTCCACAACCCGAAGACCAGAGGCAACTCTTTCGGTGAGGTCGACAATTCCATAAAAGGGGACTCCACCTATTTCAGCCGACAGTTTCTGTTCGGCACGAACAACCTCGACCTCCGATGGATCTTCGAGCGAGAAATACTTTTCTATGAGCCGCCATGCCTTCCACATAAACGATTTGGTTTCAGTCTCTGAAAGGCACAAACCAACGAAATCTTCATCGTTGAGAGTTTCGTCCCACAGCTTTCGAGCGATCTCTCTGGCCATATCGATCGACCGTTCCGCTGCTTCGAGGCTTAAGAGATCCTCGAGTACTTGATGAACGAAAGTGCCAAGCACTGCTGGTTCACCTTTGGGGTCTGGCAGCTTGTCGATGTAGCGCAGTCGCCATCTGCGTGGGCATTGGCGAAAAGTGGAAGCTGAACTAGGACTTAAATGTCGAGGCCGGAAAGTCGGAGACTGGGGTTCAGCGGAATTCACAATTTCAATCTTGGACCCGGGGACGGACGTTAGTGCCCATTACCGGCGTCTCCCAAGGAGACGACGCCAAACCAAGAGAAATAAGGCCAAGCCACAAACGCTTCCTAACACCGCCATCATCGGCACTCTTCGATCCAAGGGTGGAACTGTTTGAGGGACACTTTGAAGCGTTGGGCTAATTTCGTCTTCTCCTCCAGCGGCTGGGTCCAATTCAGGTTCATCTTGTTGAGTCTTCTGAGAATCAGGTTCCAGATGATTGACTAGAGGGTCACCCGGCAATCCAATAAATGAGCCACTATCGGTAGGTCGTGGTCGGTTGGGGTCATAGCCAGCCATGGCCACTCCTTCACGAGTCAATAGTAGTAGTTGGCGTTTGTGAGGAGTGCCCTGACTCTCCAATGCCCCCTGATGGGTCTGGGTCAGTACTTAACGCATCCCAGAGCGCATCAAATTGTGCTGCTGCCTCTGCGGCACCTGGTCGCTTTCCTAACGCCCGAAGTGTTGTCGATTGGCCTGAGGCTTCTGCCACAGCTGCGCGAAGCTGGATTTGTGGGAGTAGCAGACTCCCAAATCGTTCGTGGAGTTGCTCACTCCAGTAACGGTTATCGCGAGTTCGTCCAACACGATTCATGATAATTCCGCCTAGTCGTGGTGTCCCCAATCGGCCCGATACGCGTTGAACTGTGTTGTGTATCAAGTCGACACCGTCCGCTGCCCATGCCGCCGGTTCAGTGACGATGACTGCCCGATCGGCAGCAAACAACCCATTGATGGATAGCAAGCCGAGCGACGGCGGACAATCAATGAGGACGAGGTCGTGGGCGACTCCTGCAAGTGCAAGTTTTAATCGATCCTGGGCACCCACTGGATCTGCCGCAAGGAGTGGTTCCCGACTTGCGAGGAGATGACTTCCCGGGATGAGATCTGGTAGCGGACCGTCTTCGGGCCAACATGAACGGCAGATCGCTTCGCTAGCTGAGCCAGCTCTCGGTTCCGCCATCACGTCATCTATCGATGGTGTTCCGTTCCATATACCCAACCCACTCGATGCATTCGCTTGAGGGTCCAGGTCAACAACCAAAACCTTTAATCCGGAAGCAGCCGCAGCTTCGGCAATACCCAAAGTGATGGTGGTCTTACCCACGCCACCTTTTTGGTTAACGACCGCGATTGACTGCATCGGTCACAGGCTAACCTCGCAAAGCTGTCACATCGGGTAGCCCTCCACCCGGCAGGATTGTCAAAGTTGTATTCCACACAAAGACGCTGCTGCAACGAGACAGCCCTGAGGTGAAGACGAGGTTCCTTTTTCGATTGCCTGAGCTTCCCTAATCAGGAGTTCACATACTCGGCGGGTGTCGAGATCGTCATCGAGAGCGTCACGTACTTCGTCTATTAACGGTCCTTCGCTGACCGGTTGAACCCCTCCTCCGGAACGGATCAGGAGTTCAAGATCTCTTTGTGCTCGCGGTCCTTCTTCATCAAACCATTCAAAGTCGGAGCGATAGTGGTGAGCCATAAGCGCCAGCCGAATCGCTCGAGGGTCAATTTCTTTTCGCAATTCCGAAACGAACACCAAGTTGCCCAGAGATTTCGACATTTTGGTTCCTTGGTAGGCGACCAACCCTGCATGAATCCAATACCGAGAAAGCGGTTCACCGTTTACCGACTCACTTTGCGCAATCTCGCACTCATGATGGGGGAAAATCAGGTCACCACCGCCACCGTGGATGTCAATTGTCGGCCCCAAGGCGCGCATGCTCATAGCAGAGCACTCAATGTGCCATCCAGGTCGTCCTGTTCCGAAAGGTGACTCCCAACTTGGTTCGTCGTCTGCACTTGGCTGCCACAAGACGAAGTCCAATGGGTTGTGTTGTTTCGGGTCATCAGGCCGTCCACCTCTTTCGGCCGCCAACACAACCATCTCTTGTTCATTTAAATGAGACAATTTCCCAAAGTCCGGAAAAGTGTTGACGTCGAAGTAGGTCGTCCCCTCAGTGGTGTAGGCGTGGCCACGGTCTACCAACTTTTCGATAATTTCGATCATGTCATCGATGGACTCTGTCGCACGTGGTTCAACGTCGGCGCGCCGAGTATTCAACGCCACCATGTCTTGGTCGAACCGGTCCATTTCCATCTCGGCTAATTCGAGAAAATCGACCCCCAATTCTCGGGCTTTGGGCAGAATGCTGTCATCTACGTCAGTGACATTTCGAACTAATTGCACCGTATGCCCGAGATCCTCAAGCCGCCGAATTATGAGGTCATAGCTCAGGTAAGTAGCTGCATGACCAAGATGGGTTGAGTCATAGGGCGTGATACCACATACGTACATACGGACGTGTGCGTCGAGTTCGATATCAATTACGGCTGCTTGCGCTGTGTCATATAGACGCATAGTCATTAAATGTTCCACTTTCTGAACTCGCAACCGCGACTGCTCCTTCACCATACGTCGCGTAGAGGTCAACTGGCACGGTCGATCGGGTCGAATATTGGTGGGCGGCTATCGCTGCACCTTTATCGCTGGGTACTCTCGGGCAAGTGACTGTTCATGGCGATGACGCGATGCTTGAAACGATCGAGCATTTTCGACAGCGTCGTCGTCTTTCATCGATCGACCCGGGACATCTGGACCTACTTATTGACGAAATTTCCTTGGCGGGACGTGAGCCAGTGGACTACGTCTCAGGTTTGTTCAATCGCCATGAAATAGTTTTCGTCGGGCACAACCTTCCCTCCCGCAAGACTGGCCTGTTCCTGCAAGAGCTAATTCCTGCTGTCAGCGCTGCTGGGGTCTACCTTCTCGGTATCGAGTGGGCATGTGTGGACGATCAATCACTGTTGGATGAACTAGTTAACGCCCACCAGTTTGATGAAGGGATCGCACGTTCGGCTCTATTTCGTTGGGGATTACGTCACCATTTTTCCTTCGTCGAATACCTAGATATTCTTCGGGCAGTTTGGGCTGTTAATCGAAGCCGAAGTTCCAACTCGCCTAGGTTTCGAGTAGTGGCTCTGGACTATGACATAGAGATCGATGCCGTGACAGACAACGCCGATTTGCTGTCGCCCTATGCGTGGGAGCATTTACGTCCCAGGGGTCCAGCTTCGCGACATATGGCTGACGTTTTGTTGAGAGAGTTCGTTGGCAAAGGAAATAAGGCTTTAGTTCTAACCAGAACTGGAAACGCGTTGACTCGAATGAGAAGGCGACCCCACGCGACCGTGGATCGAATCGATAGTGATGTTGTGGACGGCAGAGTGGTTGGTTGCGGAAACCATGTCTATAGCGCCATCGCCGATCAGGCAGCGACAGTGCTCATCCATCAACCGTTAACCGCCGATGGAGAGCATGGACTTTTTACCCTGCCCGCAGATGGCTACTTAGACGCTGCTTTTGCTCATAGGAGCAGCCCTCATTTCCCAGTAGCGTTCGACGTAACTTCAGGACTTATCGGGAGGCTTTCGTGTTCCACCTCCATCGATCGGGGCGACATTTCTCAACTGGCTCATGGATGGATATTTCTTGAATGCCCAAGGGACATGCGTGGGCCAACTCCTCTGCAAGGCTTGATCAATGATGCAAATCTTGCCGAAGCACGTAGGTGGTCACTTGATCCACATCTCCGGCGCGCAGATTCAACTGTTAATGACTTTGATAACGCTATTAACAACGCTGCAGCGGCAGCTGAACTCGGCTGGACACAGATTGTCTAGCGAGATGATGGACCTGAAATGAACGACGCAACACGAACAAATGACGAGCGACACTCTTCTTTGCAATCAGCTTCTGCTCATCTCGTCGAATTAGCACAATCTAAACAGCTGGTGTTGCTGGGCGATCAGGTTGGAATTGCTCAACATGTATCGTTCGTTGCAGAGGTGTTGCCGGAACTCTACGAAGCTGGCGTACATAACTTGGCTTGGGAGTTCACCAACTCACGCGCTCAAGAGTCTCTCGACAAGTTGCTTACAGCAGAAGTCTGGGATGAATTGAGATGCACCAATTTGTTCATTGATTTGCTCGGTATTGGCTTTACATATTCCGAATATGCTGACGTTCTTAAGACCGCTTGGTCCCTGAACAGAAGTCTTGACGCTGATGACCCTCAATTTCGGGTCATTGGTTTAGGTCTCCCGACCTATGTTGAGGATCCATCGCTCCTCGAAGGCAGGTCAGCGGCAGAATTAGAGCTTAGAAATTGGTGGATGGGCGGACACTACCGAGACGTCGCCGCGTTTCACATGGCCAATACTTTGACAAACGAAGTGCTTCGCTCAGGCGGACGTGCTGTCGCATTACTGTCGGGTGAACGCACTACGACAAACCTCGTTCAATGGAAGGACGGATTACCCACAGTTACTGTCGGGAATCTTCTTCATCGTTGGATGGGAGAAGGGGTGGCAAGAGCAGTGTTTCATGGCGCAGTGGCTGACAGTCAAGCTGCCGAGCGAGTGGAAGCTCTGGTCGCTGCAGCTCCAGAGAAACCCAAAACCTTTGGAATCACTCTGGACCTCGCGACTCTTGGGAATGTTGGGTTGAACGAAGTGATCGGTTCGTTGGACGGGAACGAAACCTCGTTAAGACTGAAGGACGTCGCCGACAGCTACATATGGCTCGGAAACATCGAAAGCTGGAGGCCCTGCCAACTCATCGAAAACGTCATAACTGAAGATAATTTCGAACATTTGGAGGCACGTTACCGAGCGATAGATCCCCGGCCGGAGCGATGGACTCCAGCCGAACTGGAGGAGATTCAACGGGACGGCCAATCAAAACTTTCTGAATCCTGGATACAACTTCCTATTCCTGAAGAGCCTCCAACAAAACGCAACAAATTTGGAAGGCGTCGATCATGAATGAGTTCATTTTTGGTGTCGACCTCGATGGGGTCTGTGGGCTACACACCGAAATATTTCGTGAGATCGTGGCAAAGGAACTAGGCGTTGAAGAAGAATCGCTTCCTTTGGAACGAAGCTGGGATTTCCGAGAGTGGGGATTTGGGCCAAACGACTTTGAGGAACTTCATCGCGTTGCTGTCATGGAACATCGCATGTTTAGAGACATGGACGTTGTTCCCGGCTGCGCTGAAACCCTTTGGCGCCTGTCTGACGCAGGTATATGGATTCGTGTAGTCACTCACCGTCTCTATGTGAATTGGGGCCATGCCGTCGCTATCGCAGACACAGCCCAATGGTTGGACGAGAAACGAATTCCCTACCGCGATGTTTGTTTTGTCGGAGAGAAACCTGACGTAGCAGCTCACGCATATGTTGACGATGGGCCCCACAATGTGGAGGGGCTCCGGGAAGCTGGTTACAACGTCATCACCTTCGACCAGCCCTACAACCGTCACATTGAAGGGCCGAGAGTTTCTTCTTGGGCTGAATTAGAGGGAATGGTATTGAAATTAGCTGCAGATCACGCAGGTTCTGTTGCCCAACAATTACCTGGCCTCGACGCTGGTTCTGAACGATTGGTGCAAAAGACTAGGGAACAATCATGACTGAAATAGAGGAACCCATCGACGCTGCAACGGTTGTGGTCGCGCGCGACAGTTCCGATGGAATAGAAGTGCTTATGCTCCGGAGGAACTCCAAGATCTACTTCGGTGGAATGTGGGTTTTTCCAGGGGGCAGAGTAGACCCCGGGGATCGCGTTGACACTAAGACGGTTGCCGTGTGTGATGGCAGCAACGGCCGCGGATTTCATGCAGCCGCGATTCGTGAGGCGCAAGAAGAAGCAGGAATAGACCTGGCGGGCACAGAGCTACATCATTTCGCGCACTGGCTTCCGCCGGCCGTTCGCCCGAAACGTTTCTCAACTCAATTTTTCTTAGCTGCGGCTCCCCAAGGTCTCGATGTTTCTATAGATCACGGTGAGATTACTGAGCACCATTGGATGACTCCTGCAGATGCTCTTCAGCGCCGCTCTGAAGGGGAAATAGAGATCGTAACCCCGACCTTCTGCACTCTGGATTGGCTCCGCGCTTTTGGTTCGGTCGAAGATGCGTGTGCTTCTGTTCAAGAATCTCAATGCTTCCACACACACATAAAAGAAGTAGGTGGCGCAGATCCTGGGATGGTGGCTTTCTACGCTGGTGATGTCTCTTATGAATCTTTGGATCTGGAGGCTGAAGGGCCTCGGCGACGCTGTTACATGCTCAAGTCATCGTGGTGGTGGGAAGAACATCCGGGCGAATCTCAAACGGCCTAGTAGCCCAAAGTGTTTTGGTCTGTTCTTAGTGGTCGTGACCGTGAGGACGCTCAACATATTCACTTGATCGCAAATCTAATTCAGCGGGGTCAAGCAGAACCTTGTTGAAAAGCAGTTGTTCCAGTGCCACCACCCAACAGGTGTAGTAATCCCACAGTGGTTGATCTTCACTTGCGAGGGTTTCCCAAGCCTGAATGGCTTCGATCAGCTCTTGGCGGAAATCATTCCAACTGAAAGCTCCGGAGTCGACAAGGTCCGCTACAACACCGAATGCGCGGCTTTGCCAGGGTGCTTCGAAAACCAACTCCCCATTATCTCGGGGTGGGGCTGCCACAGAGCCATCTAGAATTTCGGCACCTGTCACTAAGCTTTCACCTCGGCAACACCGATCATTGAGTCTCGTGTGACGAGTTGAGTCAAAGCTGCAAGATCTAATTCTTCGGTCCCCGCTGGTCGTTCCGGAAGAACTAGGAATCGGGTTTCTGAACTGCTGTCCCAAACTCGAATCTCTGTATCAGGGTTGAGCGACATTCCCATTTCTTCAAGTACTTTGCGAGGTTCCCGCACCACCCGGGATCGGTATTCAGGGCTTTTATACCAACTTGGTGGTAGCCCCAGCAAAGCCCACGGGTAACAAGAGCAGAGAGTACATACAACGACGTTATGTACCCCCGGTTCGTTTGCCTTGATCTCAACGTGTTCGATTTCGGCACCCTGAATTTGTTCGTCCTTCAGGACTTGATCAGCATCATCCAAAAGCTTCTCTCGAAACTCTGGTTCAAGCCACGATTTCGCTACTAGGCGAGCCCCAATCATGGGGCCTAAGTCATGCTCGAATCTCTCGATTAAGGCATCGACTCGCGCTCTGTCGATCAAACCTTTTTCTACGAGCAAATCTTCCAGCGCTTCAGTTCTTATCTCTGGTGAATTTGCGTTACTCCCATGGTGGTGGTCGGCTCCTTGGCTCATGACGCTCCTTGGTCTAATTCCACATAGCTTTCGTATAGGTCGACATTTATCACTACGTCTTGTTCAGCGTCTTCGCCCCAGAGGTCTTTAGCTTGGTACGCCACACATAGAACGTGCTGAGGTCGGTCGCCATGGTTGTGCGCTGTGCTATCGGGCAAGACTTCTGCGGGATGTATCTTCACAACCGTCCCCGTGACCCCACGAACATATTCGGGTAGTCGGGTATGCCCCGCTTCATCGTTACCTGCGGCTACAACGCGATCACCTATTTGAAATCGTGGCGCTTCTTTAAGCTCTCGCCTTACTGTTCGGCGTTCTGGCACCGGCGTGATGCGATCCGGTGGGAGGCTTTCCGGGTTGACCGCAGCGACGTTCGCGGATCGGTATCCGGCGCTCGTGCCGTGTGGGACTCCTAATCGGTTGTCAAGTTCTGCCTTATCGACATGGCCGTATTCATGTAGGAGGACTTCCATACCCGCTCGCCATCGGCCGTAATATCCGTCTGCACAGAAATAGTCTTCCGACGCCAACCTTTCGAGAGTATGCCGGAATTCTCCAGGTCGTTTGGCTGTGTGAGGAAGAACTTGGAAAAGCAGGCCTAGAACCCGACGCTCCCAATCATTATGAAAGACCGATTCGTTTGGATCGTACGGGACCGCTCCCCATCCTTCAGTCCCTCCTATGTCATGAACGCGGTGGTTGGTGCTCATCTGCCGCCTGTTGAACCGCCATCTACGGGGTATATCCCGCCGTTGATATAGCTAGCGTCATCTGAAGCGAGGAACGCAACCAGAGCCGCTACTTCGCCGGGTTCGCCGTACCGGCCCATTGGGTTCCTGGAGGCGAAGTCTTTACGCATCATTTCAGCCTGATCACCTCCGAAACCTTCTTCAATGCTTCTCATCATTCGAGTTTCGATAGGTGACGGGCACACAGCGTTCACTCTCACACCCTGGGGCACAAGTTCTAGAGCAGCGGATTTTGTGAGTCCCACGACACCGTGCTTACTAGCCACATAAGGAGACAAGCCACGGGCACCGATCAGTCCCGCAGTCGACGCGGTATTAACTATCGAACCGCCACCATCAGCGAACATCGCAGGGGCCGCGTATTTCATTCCAAGCCACACGCCACGAAGGTTGACGTTGATAACTCGATCAAAGTCATCTTCTGGATACTCGAGGAGGCTCATGATGCGACCCTCGATACCAGCATTGTTAAACAGCACGTCAAGCCGACCGAATTCGTTTACGCACCGGTCAACATAGCCAGATACATCTTCGGCCTGGCTGCAATCCGCTGAGTGCGAAAGCGCATCGACTCCAAATGGTTCTGCCTCAGCCAAGGCTGAATCCAAATCCGATCCTTCTAGGTCCACTGCAAAAATACGCGCACCTTCTGAGGCGAATCGGCGCACCGCGGCTAGCCCTATTCCACCCGCCGCTCCTGTTATTACAACAACCTTGTCTTGGAAACGCATAGGGACAGCCTCCCACGGATGAGCATGGTTTACGAGATCCTGCAACAATTGCGGACTATGAGTGAAGCAACTAACCCCGAAGAGATAGTCAATACGTTTATTTCAAAGATTGAGGCACGCGACATCGATGCGGCGCTTGAGCACGTTTCGGATGATTGTTACTACGACAACGTTCCGATCGGAGACATGACCGGTAGAAGCGACATGCATCAATTTCTCAGCGGTCTCTTACAAGGTGAAGGCCCAGTGGAATTTGAGGTAGTACGCCAAACATGCACGGGGAACACAGTGATGAACGAACGGCTCGACCGTTTCAACACAGCCAGTGGCCGCAGCATTGAACTTCCAGTAATGGGTGTATTTGAAGTAAACGAAGGTTTAATTACTTTCTGGCGAGATTATTTCGATAACGGCATGTTCCTTCGACAGATCAAAGGCGACGGCTAAGATAAGACTTAAGTAAGGTGAGCGATGAACGAAGCGCATCACAATGATGGGGGTGGACAGTGAGCACAACAACTGAATTTCATGATCCTCGGGCTCAGCCGAAGGCAGTTCCTGAACCATACGAAATTAAGGTCAACCTAGATAGTCCCTTAACGATTGGGTTAGTTGCCAACGGATTCCCAGACAGTGTCCGCTTTCTGGACCACGTCGAGAAAACACTTGCCCAGGCCGTTCCATCAGCATCTTTTGTGCGATACGACAAAGGCGACGCTTCATCGGTTGTCGGCGGCAAGATGCTCGAAGACATCCAAACGGAGTGTCAGGCAGTAGTTGCAGCGTACGGCCATTGAGGCAGCTGCACTTCTGGCACCGTGCGTGACAGCATTTCAATAGCTCGACTGGGGATTCCAGCGGTCGCTCTCGTCACCGAGGAGTTTTGGCCTCAAGGTGATTTCTTTGCAAACTCTTCGGGCATGCCTGAGGTTCCGAGGGTGAAATTACCTCATCCGGTCGCCGGCACTGGTGAGGACAAAATGGCTGAGGTTGCTTCAGACATCACACCGTCGATCGTTGAACTTCTAAGTTCCTGAACAGTACGAGTCATTTCAAATGAGTTTGCTTGACGCAGCCTCGGAGCACGACGCTCTAGAGCTCCTACACGACCTCGGCTGCACCGACGGTCTACCTGTGGTTGTCCCAACCGCAGACCGGGTAGATCGCATGGTTCTCGCAACTGGCTACGAACCGGACTTAGTCCTCGGAGAAATGGGACCCGTTTACGGTTCGGCAACAATTGAAAAGGTCGCCACGGCGGCAGTTATGGCTGGATGCACCCCAGACCATGCTCCCGTTGTCGTCGCTGCAGTAAGGGCCATCTGCCAACCAGAATTTGATTTGACGGAGATGCAAGCAACGACGCACTGCACCGCGCCGCTCATGATCGTTTGCGGTCCCGCTCGACACGCGTGTGGTGGAATCGCTTCGGGCTTCGGAGCCTTAGGGCCTGGGCATCGGGCAAATGCATCTATTGGACGCGCTCTACGACTCGCGATGATCAATATTGGAGGCGCTCGTCCGGGTTCTTCCGACATGGCTTTACATGGACATCCAGGCAAGTTCACCTACTGCGTCGCCGAAGACGAAGAGAACAGTCCGTTCCCTGGATTACACACCACCTTCGGCTACGAACCCGACCAAAGTGCCGTCATAATTACCGGTGCTGAGGCACCTCACTCCACCTTCTTCACCGGTGATCGAGACGACCCCAAATCCGTTGAGAGTTTGTTGAATGTCATAGGGCTCGTCATGGCAAATCCAGGAAGCAACAACGTTCATCTTCGTGAAGGTGCGATTACGGTGATCATGAATCCCGATCACACGGAGGTCATCAGGCGCGCTGGGTTAACGCGAGAAGACGTACAAGCTGAACTCGCAAGTCGCGCAACTATTTCAGTCGGAACTATGCGACGCATAAATCCAACACTTTTTATGCAAGGAATAAACGCTGACGACAAGGGTCGCTTCAGCGAAGCTGCCGACGACGACCTCATCCATGTCCTCAAGGACCCAAACCGTATCCTTGTTCTCCAAGCTGGGGGAAGTGGCTTGTACACAATGGTCATGCCGTCGTGGTGCGCGGGTCCTCACCGCAACGCGATAGTCCATTCAGAGATTGAACTGGATCAAGTCTGCGAGATCCCAGGAATGACTCTTTGATCTGCTCTCCCTCAAACGAAAGGAAGCGGTCGTGACCGAGGATCGACCCCACGGGGGGCTTTGGTTCGAAGAGTTAACTCCTGGACTTGTTATACGTCATCGTTTACGTCGAACAGTGACCGAGACCGACAACATCATGTTCACAACGATGACGATGAATCCCGCAGCGCTGCATCTCGATTTTGACTACGCAGAAAAAGAAACCCAGTTCGGGCAACCCCTTGTGAACTCAATGTTCACCGCCGCGTTGGTTGTAGGAATTTCTGTTCACGAAACAACCCACGGCACCACGGTCGCCAACTTGGGTTTCGAGGAAATGAATTTTCCTGCACCTGTATTCCACGGTGACACCCTCCGCGTTGAATCTGAGGTAATTAGTGCCCGTGAATCATCTAGCAAACCAGACCAAGGGATCGTCTTATTCGAACACCGCGCGCACAACCAAAATGACATTTTGGTCGCCACTATGCGGCGCAACGCTCTGATGTGGAAACAACCCACCTAGAGAACGACATCTAAGGAAAACGCTAGTAGGGAATCACCGGTTTCGGCAGATACCGTCATCAGTTCCTCTCCCCCTTTCGGAGTGTCAACGATGACCTACACCGCCCCTACAGACGCTTTCCGTTTTGACGAATACCGGTCAGCGGTCGAAGGTAAACGCGTCTTCATCACAGGCGCAGGCCGAGATGGCGGTATCGGCCAGGCATTCGCATTGTCGACCGGTCTCAACGGTGCCGCATCAGTGGGTGTCCATTTTCATCGCAGTTACGAGGATGGATTCGATCTCGTCAACCAACTGCGAGCCGAAGGAGTGAAAGCCTTCCCGGTCCAAGCCGATGTAACAAACTTGCGTGACTTGTGGGCAAGCAGAAGTTACGTCATCGAACAAATGGGCGGCCTTCCACCCAACCTCGTGATCTGCAACTCAGGATTAACTGAGTCGGGTTATAGCTTCGGTCGAGCTCTCAAAGAAGAAGATGGTGAACCCGCTGCGGTGCGTCGTGCAAGGGTCCGCCAACACTTTCTCGACAACCTGGACGAGTCCCGCTTAGTTCTCGATACTAAAATCGATGGCTTCCTTGCTTCAACACACCTGTGGGCGGGCGAGGCTGTTCATCACAACGAACCAATCCAGCTGGTGTATGTGTCATCTCGACAAGCGATTGATCCTGGGCCCGCGGTCCCGGGTTACGCGATCAGTAATTGGGCAGTCCTGCAGCTGCCCAAAGTATTGAAAGTAAACCTGGGTAGAAGCTCCGATCTGGTGCAAAGCTTCTCGTTGATGTTTCCGTTTATTCGCACAGGAATGACTGATGAGTACGTCGACAATGAGCGAGTTTTCGGTCGGTGGCAACCGCGAATGTTGGAACCAAGTGAGATGGCACGGGCTTTCATGGCTCTGTTAGCGCGGCCGGGTGACGAGATCGACGACGGGATGTTCGAATTGATGGTGGACCCGGCAGGTGACGATGATATTGAGGTGACCTGGCGCCAGGTCAAATTCAATCTCGCCGAAGAGCCGCTCGCGTGGAGCACCCAGAACCCCCTCAGGTTCTAGGAAGCCCATTACAGAAAACTATGGGGTGCCAGCTCCTGGTATTTCTACCCGGACTCGCTCTATTCGACCTTCGCGACGGTCAGCAGCTCCCCCTCTTCCCGAGGTTGGGGCCGTAACCAAGTACAAAGTCTTTCGGTCCTGGCCTCCAAGCATGCACGCATAACAATTGAGTTCCAGGTCAAGGTGGTCGGTAACTTCTCCTCCTTCAATCACTCTGAACACCGAGTGGTTCGCTGGGTCACCAACCCAGACACCCCCATCTGCGTCGAGACAAATACCGTCTGGAACCCGCGAACCTAAATCAGCAAATAGTTGTCTACCGGTGAGGGAGCCGTCCTCTGCGATATCGAATGAAAGCAATCGGGAACCGTATGATTCTGCGATGATCAGCCGGTCGCCTTCGGGGTTGATGACCGTACCGTTGGGAAAGTCGAGACCATCGGGACCTTTGCGAGCTTCGCCATCTGGGCCGACGACAGCAAGTGTGGCTTGAGCAAATTTTTGTCCTTCTTCAAAACCAAAGTTCCCTACGTACGCTGTGCCGTCGGTTGAAACAACCATGTCATTGCAGGGCCCCCCAGCAATATCTGACAGGTCGGCGTGGAGGAAGACGTCGCCTGCACTGTTCATCCGTTTGAGGCTTCTGTCCAGCATTGAGACGAACAGCAAGTCACCGTCGGGGAGCCAACCAAGGCCTGATGGTTGGGTCGGGACTTCTAGAACTAACTCTTCGTTACCGCTTTCATCAACACGAAAAATACCGTGCCGATAAAAGTCCGAAAACCATAGGTGGCCATCTCTCCAGCGCGGACCTTCGCCGAACGCCAATCCCGTCAACACAATCTCTGTTTCCACTTCAACTCCAAAGCTGACTTATAGAAAAGTCGAATCATCAGCTAAACCGAAGCTAGCGTCCTGAAGCGTGGGAGAACTGAGCCGCCAAGAAGCCTGCCTGCGAATCACGGTAACTCGCGACGAAGTAGACACTATTTCAGGCGAACTTTGGCAACTTGGAACGTTAGGTATCGAAGAAGTGGACGCCGGAACTACCGTCACTCTTCTCGCTGGCTTCAACTCAGCCATCTCGGCTGATGAAGCAGCGAAACAACTTAAGAGGTTCGCTGTAGTCGAAGAATTCGGTTCGGGAGACTACTTAGATGCTTGGCGAGATTTCGCCTCGATCTACCGTGCCGGCAACCGGCTTGTCGTTAAGCCCCCATGGGTGCGTTACGAGCCAAATGCAAGCGAACTGGTTCTGTGGATAGACCCAGGGCGTTCCTTCGGATCAGGTAGCCACCCCTCCACGAGGCTTGCCTTGGCTCAACTTGAACAACTTCTAGAGGGAAACGAATCCGTCCTGGATGTTGGTTGCGGCAGTGGTGTACTCACCGTGGCGGCTGCCCGGTTGGGAGCAACTCGGGTGGTTGGAGTAGATATAGACCCGGCCGCTCCTCAGGTGACCCTTGATAACGCCAAAGCAAACGGTGTTGAAGAATTTGTTGAAGCGTCGACAACCCCATTACCTGATCTCACGGATAGATACAGCGTGATAGTTGCAAACATGCTGGCCTCGACTCTCATTGAATCTGCGACGCAGTTGGTCCAGAAACTTCGTCCAGGGGGCAGACTAATAATTTCGGGCATTTTGGAATCTCAGATTGACTCCGTGGTCAATGCTCTCCATCCATTGACCATGCTCACCACCAGGAGTGGCGATGCCGAGGAGGGCGTCTGGGTTTGCCTAACTTTGGGTTAAGCCTCTTACCGTTTGACCACCAGTTGCCGTTGGATCGGTCCGACGTGGAGGTGACCGACGCGTTCCATGTCTCCCTCAAGTGTTAGTTCTGGCAACAGCGGCATGACAGCCCGGAAGAATGAACGCAACTCCCAACGGGCTAAATGGGTACCCAGACAAAAATGTGCTCCGTGACCGAATGCGAGATGGTCGTTTGGGGTCCTCTGAACATCAAACCGGTATGGCTCCTCAAATTGTCGTTCGTCTCTGTTCGCGGAAGCGTGCCATATGCCAACATGATCGCCGGCCTTGATCGCTTGGCCGCTGATTTCAGTGTCTCGCGTGCACACACGAGCAAACTGGATCACGGGTGAGGTCCACCGAAGGATTTCTTCGACGGCGACGTCGAGAACATCGGCCTCATCTAAGTGCTCGACGAGAAAGTCAAGCTCCTCCGGGTGTTCAAGCAGAGCGATCATTCCACCAGTTGCAGCATTTCGAGTTGTCTCATTGCCAGCAAGAATTAGCACGCGGATGTATCCCAGTAGTTGCTGTGGTGTCAGCGGCTCGTTCGCTACTTCTGAGCGCAACAAAATGGATATGAGGTCCGGTCCTGTGCAACCAGCTGACCGTCGGTCGGCGATTTGCTCAAAGATCCAATCTTCAAATTCGACGAACATCCGCCGCCGCATCTCTTTCTTAGATTCACCGTTTTTGGCGAATCGCATGAGTGCTGGGTCGTCGAAAAGAACTGCTGTCCAAGCATGGACCTGTTCCCAGTCTTGTGGGGAGGCGCCCATCATTTCGCATATCGCCGCTAGCGGTAGTTTCACGGCCAAATCTTCAACCAAATCCGCTGTTCCATTCGCGTCGAGAGTTGCCGCGAATTGGTCGGCATACATCTGTGCATGGATGGTGAGAGATTCTTCGCGCGACCGCATTGCCTTCGGAGTGAACTCGGGCGAAACTAAACGTCGCATATCCCAATGAACCGGGCGGTCGGTGTAAATGAAGTCAGGGGGTTCCTCGGGATCCCAGCCCCGTTCAGTCATTCGTTCGCGATAGCCGTCCCAGAAACGCCTATCACGCTCAGCTAAATCCAAGCGAAGTCTGCCTTCACCGTTGGCGAAGGTCTCGTTGTCTCCCGAGACCTGTTTCACGTCCGCGTATCGAGTAATCGACCAAAACGGCGTGATCCCGTCCCGTTCATACCAATAAACAGGAGCTTCGTTTCGAAATAAATCCCATTCATCCCACGGATATCCTTCACTTTGATACCTGTCTAAATCATGGATAACTGCTTCATCAACGTGCATGACTTCTCCCCAGCAGCTCCAATGTAATGAGAAAGCAGACCCCAAGTCGCGTGGAACATCGTGAACAGAATTAAAATCTCAAGATGTCTGATTCACCCACTATTTGGTTCGACCGCCGCCCCGCCCCAGAGTTAGCTGAACTTGCTCCCGCAAAAGCAAACATCGAATGGCCTCAATCAGATGACCCCCTCGATGGCATCGATCGGGCAGACGGCGTCATAGCTGGTGCCTCAATTATTTACGACCAGACTGTCTTCGCTCTGGCTTCAAAGCTACGGGTCCTAGTTCGCGCAGGGATCGGATTCGACAACATCGTCTTAGATGATGCAACCGATGCTGGAGTAGCCGCTTGCAATACACCCGACGGACCAACAATTTCGACCGCAGAGCATGCTCTAGCCTTGATCTTTTCGGTAACCAAGGAATTACAACAAAGCGCAAATCGCCTCCAACGGCAAGAAGGCAACTACGGGGCTAGCCACAACGCGCTAGAGCTCGACGGAGCACGCCTCACTCTCATTGGTCTAGGCCGAATTGGTTCACGGGTAGCAAAGGTTGCGACAGCCGCTGGGATTCAGGTCACTGCATATGACCCGTTTGAGTCCGATGAAAGATTTGAAGCGCTCGGGGTCACACGTTCGACCGATCTTGGAGAAGCGGTCTCCGAAGCTCAAATCGTTTCCATCCATGCCCCACTTAGCTCAAAGACCCGCCACTTGGTAGATAGCAACTTGATTGGTCGCATGCGTGACGGAGTTTTCATCGTAAACACCGCTCGAGGGGGCCTAATAGACGACAACGCTCTTCTTGATGCTTTAGACAGCGAGAAGGTTGGTGGCGCGGGCCTTGATGTGACTGAACCAGAACCACTCCCCGCGGGACACCCTCTGTTGCGGCACGAAGGCGTTCTCGTAACCCCTCATGTCGCGTCCGCCACGGCTGAAGGAAGACACCGGATTTTCACCATGGCCCTAGACCAGGTTGCAGCCGCCCTCGCCGGCATCAGGCCCTCGCATATCCTCAATCCCGAGGTTTGGCCAGGCAGAAACTCCAACAACGAGGACGCCTAACGCATCTTGACGTCGGATTTTCGGTCCTAAGCTCCTATGCATGACAGACCATGGCAACAAGGCAACTTGGACGAACTGGTCCGGGAAACTTTCAGCTGAGCCTAAAGGCATTGTTCAAGTTGGCACCGTTGATGGGATCAGAAGCGAACTCTTGGCAGCACGCGAAGGCGGGTGGACTGTTCGAACTGCAGGCACTGCACATTCCCACTACCCACTACTTCCCACCGATGGGGTACTTCTTGATACCCGTCCTCTGGCCGGACTCGTCTCCGTTGACGGGGAGGCGATGACCGCCACGTTCCGTGCAGGCACCAAGATTCATGCCTGTGGCCGGCCCCTACTTGACCACGGAATGGGACTACTGAACCAAGGCGACATCGATCAACAATCAATCGGGGGCGCCATAGCCACCGGCACTCATGGCACCGGAATCAACCTCGGAAGTTTTTCGAGTGCAGTAACTCAACTATCGCTCGTACTAGTTGACGGTTCGGTGGTTACTTGTAGCAATGAGTCAGAGCCCGATCTATTTGAAGCTGCTCGACTGTCACTGGGAGCCATCGGAGTTGTTTTAGAGGCCACGATTCAGGTCCGAGAGGCATACCGGCTCGAGGAACATCAGTGGCTTGAACCGCTCGACAGCGTCATGGAAAGAGTTGATGAGCTGACACGAGCGACGCGACATTTCGAATACTTTTGGTGGCCTGGACAGGACCGAGCCGTTTGCAAATCGATCGATATAACCGAAGAACCTCCTAGGTATCCCTTAGGCAAAGAAGGTCAGCGACTGGGGTGGAGTTTTGAGGTTCTACCGAACCAACGGTTAAACCCCCACACAGAGATGGAGTACTCAGTGCCATCAGAGAATGGTCCTTCTTGTGTCGAGGAAATTAAGGATTTGTTAAGTGGTCACTATCCAGACGTGGAATGGCCGATCGAATATCGAACCGTGGCAGCTGACGACGTTTGGCTCTCCCCAGCGAGAGAGCGCTCAACAGTCACAATTTCTATTCATGAAGCTGTTGAAAATGATGAAACCTCCTACTACCAGGACGCCGAAAAGATCTTCAGGTCATACGGGGGGCGTCCACATTGGGGAAAGGTCCATTACTTGACTGGTGACCAATTAGAAGCAGATTATGACCGATGGACTCAATGGTGGCGTGTTCGAGAGGACGTCGATCCAACGGGGGTTCTACTCAACGACCGCCTCAGCCAGTTACGTCCGTTGTGAACAAACCTCGCTTATTGGAATTTCTTCCCTCTGATGCGAGTTCCGAGAATTTGCTTGATGGGTTTTTGAGCTGGGCAGCTGCCGCGGAAATTGATCTTTATGAAGCTCAAGAGGAAGCAGTTCTAGAGATTTTTTCGGGTCAACACGTAGTGCTTACAACCCCAACCGGTTCCGGAAAATCGTTAGTTGCCACCGCGGCTCACTTTGATGCTGTCGCTAATTCAAAGCGCTGTTGGTACACGGCTCCGATCAAAGCACTGGTGTCAGAAAAGTTTTTTTCTCTCTGTAACGAATTTGGGGCCAGCAACGTCGGAATGATCACTGGCGACGCCGCGGTGAATCCGGACGCTCCGATTGTTTGTTGTACTCAAGAAGTTCTTGCAAATCTTGCATTGAGGCATGGTTCATCGGCACCAGTAGATACGGCCGTTATCGACGAATTTCACTTTTACTCCGATCGAGATCGGGGATGGGCATGGCAAGTGCCTCTTCTTGAGTTGACAGGAACACAATTTGTCCTAATGAGCGCGACTCTCGGCCCTGTTGAATTCTTTTTGGAAGACCTTGAACGTCGAAGCAACCGTGCTGCTGTTGAAGTGACAGCCACCGAACGGCCGGTTCCTTTGGATTGGGAATATCGAGAATCAACGTTATTGGAATCGATTCATGATCTAGTCGAACTAGATAGGGCTCCGATCTACATAGTTCATTTCACTCAAAGAGCAGCTTCAGAAAGAGCACAGGCGTTGACTAGTTTGGACGTCCTGTCGCGTGACGAAAAGCAACAAATAAAGGATGAGATTGCTGAATTTCGTTTTGATTCTCCCTTCGGTAAGGACGTGGCCAGGTTTATTAAAGCGGGGATTGGAATTCACCACGCTGGTCTGTTGCCGAAGTACCGCCTCTTGGTTGAGCGCTTAGCCCAAGAAGGACTCCTAAAGCTCATATGTGGTACGGACACTCTTGGGGTGGGTGTCAACGTGCCTATTCGAACAGTTCTCTTCACTCAGTTATGTAAATTCGATGGCCATGAAACCAAAGTCCTTAGCGTTCGAGATTTCCACCAAATAGCCGGTAGAGCCGGGCGCAAAGGTTTCGACGACCATGGGTTCGTGTGGTGTCAAGCACCTGAACACCATGTTGAAAATTTAAAGGCCGCGAAGAAAGCAGCTGAGGATCCCAAGAAACGTAAAAAGGTTCAACGTAAAAGACCTCCCGAGAGGGGCTATGCACACTGGGATGAAAAAACTTTTGAGCGATTGCTGAGTAGCCGCCCCGAGGTTCTGATTTCGAGTTTTGATGTCTCCCACTCGATGCTTCTGAACGTATTGGATAGACCAGGCGATGGGTGTCGCAGCTTGAAGGAATTGCTCACCCAGAATCATCTGCCGCGTCCGAAACAGCGCCACCAGATCCGACAAGCGCTGGGAATGTACCGATCCCTTGTTGCGGCGGGGGTTATTGAGACTCTCGACAGCCCTGACTCTGAAGGGCGTCTCGTTCGAGTCAATTTGGATCTTCAGGCGGAGTTTGATTTAACGGCAACACTTTCTCTTTTTGTTCTTGATGCAGTCGAACTCTTGGACCAAGACATCCCGAGCTATTCGCTAGATGTACTCACTTTGGTTGAGTCCGTGCTGGAGAATCCCGGCGTGATACTGGCCCGACAAGCTGACAAGGCACGTGATGAGTTGTTTGCCGAGTTGAAACGCGATGGTGTCGAATACGAAGAACGTATGGCACGACTTGATGAGGTTGAATGGCCGAAGCCGCTCCGGGAGTTTTTGTACACGACCTTTGACGCGTGGGCTCTCCATCACCCTTGGGTCGGCCAAGAAAATCTCCGGCCAAAATCGATTGTTCGGGATCTGTACGAACGGGCTATGACGTTTCGTGAGTACGTGAACCATTACGGAATTAAAGGATCAGAGGGAGTTTTTCTTCGCTACCTCACCGATGCCTACAAGGGGCTGCAGAAAACCATCCCCGATAGTTCTTGGAATGATGATTTGTCCGACCTTACTGAGTGGCTTGGAGCCTTAATACGCCAGGTTGATAGCAGCCTGCTCGACGAATGGGAACGGCTCCAGAACCCTCAGACGCTGACAGAGGAAGTTCGTCCTCAGGTAGTTGACATAACTAGTCACACCCGTGCCTTCCACGTCATGGTTAGGAATGCCGCCTTCCGGTGGGTCCAACTTTTTGCTCGAGCTGACTACAACGGCTTGGCTGAGGAAGCATTAGGGGAACTGTGTGATCCGGATCGGGTTAGAGACCTTGCCAGTCCTTACTGGAATGATTTTGCTGAAGTATCAACCGGTCCCGATGCGCGATCCGATCAGTGGTTCACGGTTGACGGTGGGGATGGCAAAACGTTCACCGTGGAGCAGATCATCTGTGACCCGAAAGGTTTCAACGAGTGGCGGCTTAGAGGAGTCGTCGATCTTCAGCAATCACGAGAAGTTGGGGAAGCCATCACGAAGTTGACGAGTATTACGGCTCTGTAGACGTTCGAAATTGGTTTAGAGCACTACCAAGTAGACGCAGAGCGCAATGATGGTGAACCCCACCGCCCAGCCAAAAATTCTGTACTTTGCCGGCCCCGGCCAATCGTCATCAGTCATGACGGAAGTTGATAATTGGGAGCCTCTTTCGTAATCATGACATCGTGCGGATGACTCTCACGCAAAGCTGATGCTGTGATCTTGACGAATTGGGTTTTCGCGCGCATCTCGCCAATCGTCGTAGTGCCGCAATACCCCATCGCTTGTCTGAGCCCACCGATTAATTGGTGAAGCACATTGGCTATCGGGCCTTTGTAGGCGACTCGACCCTCTATGCCTTCGGGTACGAGTAGGTCGTCGTCTCGTTGATCTTGGAAGTACCGATCTTTGGAGAAGCTTCGACCTTTCATTGCTCCAATAGAACCCATGCCCCTGTACTCCTTGAACCTCTCCCCTTGGTACAGAACTACTTCTCCGGGGCTCTCATCAACACCTGCCAAGAGGCCGCCGATCATCGCGCAATCAGCACCAGCTGCAATTGCCTTAGCAAGGTCACCTGAGAACTGCATGCCCCCATCAGCAATGACTGGAATGTCAGAGTCAGCAGCGGCCGAAGCGCAATCAAATACCGCTGTGATTTGTGGTACCCCGACCCCTGCCACCACTCGAGTGGTGCATATCGAACCGGGTCCTATGCCTACTTTAATTCCGTCAGCCCCGGCATCGATCAAGGCTCGTGTGGCTTCCGCTGTCGCAACATTGCCTGCCACGACCTCTACTGAATAGTTGGCTTTGGTTTTCGCGACCATTTCGATGACATCTCGACTGTGTCCATGCGCTGTATCTACCACCAACACATCGACATCGCGTTCAACTAGTGCAGCAACTCGGTCGTCGACACCTGGGCCGACTCCGACGGCCGCAGCAACTAGAAGTCGTCCGCGTTCGTCTTTGGCCGCGTTTGGGTACTGAATCTTTTTTTCTATGTCTTTAACGGTGATCAACCCAATGAGATGAAAGTCGTCGTCGACTATTGGCAATTTTTCGATCCGGTGTTTCCCCAAAACCACCTGGGCTTCTTCTAGCGTCGTGCCCGCCTTCGCCGTCACGAGGCCGTCCACTGTCATAACCTCCGAAATGGTCTGGCTGTAATCAGTCTCAAACCGCAAATCTCGGTTCGTCAGAATGCCAACCAGACGATGGTCTTCATCGGTAATCGGCACACCACTTATCTTGAATCGACCCATTAATTCTTCGGCTTGAGCCAGAGTCGCGTGTGGGGGCAAAGTGATCGGCTCGACAATCATTCCGGATTCGGATCGTTTTACCTTGTCAACTTCGTTCGCTTGGTCTTCTATGTCGAGGTTGCGGTGCACTACGCCGATCCCACCATGACGCGCCATCGCTATTGCTAAGCGCGCTTCGGTAACCGTGTCCATCGCCGCGCTCACCAGCGGAATGTGCAAATTGATGTTCTTAGTGAGGCGACAGGTCGTGTCTACTGCGTCTGGGAGCACCTCGGAGGCGGCGGGAACGAGGAGCACGTCGTCGTAGGTGAGACCCTCTATCGCAAATTTCTCATCCTCTGTTGGGAAAGAAAAAGGTGAGGAGGCCATGGGGAACGATACCTCGGGTGCCTTAGTAAGGGGTGCACCGGTCGTCTACCGTAGGCGCGACGACAGGAACGGCATGGCTGACTTTCAACAACAAGGTCCTATTACCACCCTGCACCGGTTGAATCCTGATCGGAGCGCGGAGGCCCTGACGTATTTCACTCACTCCAATATCGGCAAGAAGGTTGCTTTGATTTTGCCGTGCCTGATCAGTGAGTTTGATGGCTCAGCATTACCGGAGATAGTCCAACAACTATCGGAGCTTGATTGGTTGGGCAGGGTGATTGTCGGTATTGACGGCGCCGACAGTAATTCGTTTGAGACTGCGCAAACACTATTTTCTCGACTACCGCAACCGACCACGGTTGTCTGGAACGACAGCGGCGGTATGAAGGAATTCGATCAGAAGGTTGGCATTAGCCCTGGAACCGGTAAAGGTCGAAACCTGTGGCGATGTGTCGGAGTGGCCAACGGTTTCGCAGAGATCGACACCATCGTGGTTCACGATGCTGACATTTCAACCTATGAAGCTTCGTTTGTAGCAAGGCTTGCCTATCCAATAGTCGATGAGCGACTTGGATTCGATTTTGTGAAGGGTTTTTATCCGCGTTTCGATGAGGCAGGGCTGAACGGTCGTGTCACTCGCCTTTTGGTGTGGCCCTTATTGGAGTCCCTAATTTCCTTGGCACCAGAAAATGCCCGTCTTAGGTATCTGGCGTCCTTCCGTTATCCATTAGCGGGTGAATTCGCTTCGCGGATATCGGTAGCAAATTCGATTGC
>SGYJ01000017.1 GCA_004214275.1 Acidimicrobiales bacterium
CATGGATCGGTAGCCGAGGAACTCAGATCAATCCGGCTCTATCTAACAGGCAAGGAAATTCGAACTCTGGAGACGGCCCAAGCCGCAGCAAAGGAACAGACTCTCGAAACCAATGCTGAACAAGTGAGGTTGCGCGGAGAACTAGCTGGACTTGATATCGAGATAACTGCATCTGAAGCACAACTGGCGGCAGCTGGTGATCAGGGTATGGACCTGCTACCCAGAGTCGAGTCTCTGAGGGAGAGATGTCGGGGCTTGATTGCTCTAGTCGATGAACGTTCCCGAACGACGGAACAAGACCGAGGGTCGCTTGTTGCTGCCGACGTAGCTCTGACTCTTGAGGCGGAATCATCGCGATTGTTAGATGAGCTTGCTGACATAACGAGCCGTGAGGAGAGCATTAAGGGGCAACTCGTCGAGCTTTCCGAGACTGAGACCCAGTTGGCCGGCGAGGCGGACTCATTGGAAATTGACGCTCCGCTGGTCGGACTCGATGCTGCCAAAAGAGCGGCTGAAGTCAAAGGTGAATTGGGTCCGCTGACACGAGGACTTGAACGGCTCACAGCGGAACACGACCGGCTCGCTAAGCGAGTCGAACAATTGGCTGCTGAGATCTCTGAGGCAGAACAACATCTCGATGAATTGCAGCTCAGTTTGGCCTCAGCTTCGAATGTCGAAGCAGCCATGGTCCAAGATGTAGATCAAAGCCAAAGGGAAGCGGACTCTGCTGCCGCAGTTTTGGCTGCTGTAGTTGATGAACAACAATCAGCAACGAAAGATGAACAGACCTGGTCCGCGAGAGTTGAAGCCCTTGAACTAGCTATAGCGGCTGCCCGTGAAAGTTCGGGATTCCAGCAAGTACAAGAAATTGAGGGTGTCGTAGGTGTCCTCGGTGAATTAATTGATGTTGAACCGGGTTGGGAGACAGCAGTAGATGCGGCACTCGGGTCGGTTCTCGCGTCGGTGGTTGTCGAAGACGTAAGGACCGCCAGAATTGCGTTAGAACGGTTGGGCGCGTCTGAAGCGAGCGGCTCAGTCTTAGCAATAAAAGGTCCTTATGTGATGACGAAACGATCGGAGTCAGGGGATCTTCTTCGCGGACGTGTAACCGGGAAAACGCCCCAACTTGACCCACTTCTTGATTCTCTACTAGCTAACGCCGTATGCGTTGCGGGCGGTTGGTCGGAAGCAATGGACCTAGCGGAGCAGCATCCCGGGCTAACAGTTGTGACGGCAAGCGGGTATTGCTGCGGACCTAATGGGTGGAGTGTCAGGTCTGGCGACAACGCTTCTACTGTCACTGCCCTAGAAGATGCGCGAGACCAAGTTCAGGTGGCTACTGCTAGGAGAGAAGCTGCGGAGGTGGAACGGGGAGTAGCGGAATCGAGACAACGAGATACCCAAATTCGGTTCTCTGAAGCACTATCGCGTCTCGAAGGCAACGACGATCTATTGACACGATCCGCTGATGGAATCGACAAGGTTCAACGGCAGCGCCGAGATTTGGATTCGGAGCGAAAAATCCTTGAGACGCGGATAGCTGAGTTACGCCAAGCATTAGACCGGGATCAGCCGAGGGTCACTGAACTGGAAGGGCGCTTACTTGAACTGGAAGTGGCGGAGACTTTAGAGCGATCGGCAGTTACAGATGCTCACACGCAAAGACGGGATCTAGAAGGTCGGATCCGAGCAGCGACTCAAGCCCGAGCGGAGCTTGAAACGAACGAAAAGGCACTTGAGCAACAAAGAAAACGGGTTGAAGAGCGTAGAGACGAGATCAGCAGTTTGCTTTCAGCGAATAACCAGGAAGCAGTTGAAAAAACGGACCGACTCAGACGAGTCGAAGAATCCTTGGCGGCTCTCACAGCGATACGTGGTCTACTTGAACAACGACTTGGTGCCCTAGAAAAAGAGGTTGGATCGTTACGCGATAGACGTAATGAATTGTCAGCAGAAGTGAGGCTTGTCGCCGATCGTCTAGAAGGGCTGCGCAGAGAGAGGTCATCTCTTGAGAAGAGATTGACTGAGATGCAAGAGATTGCAGCCTCTAATGAGATAGCCGAAACTGAACGCAGGTTTAAGGCTGACAACTTGCGAGAAATGCTTCGCAATGATTTGAACGCTGACTCAGACGAGGCGTTGGCTGCGGCGGAACCAATTTTAGGTGAATCTGTTACTCCGGCAGCGCGGGTTCGAGAACTTGAGAGTGATCTGCGTCGAATGGGTCCTATAAACCCGTTGGCCTTGCAGGAATATGAGGCGCTTAAAGAGCGGCACGACTTTGTTGCAGAACAATTAGAAGATGTTCGGAGTGGTCGAAGAGAATTAAATAAAGTCATTACCGCTGTCGACGCTGAAATAGTTGACGTCTTTGAGGCTGCCTTCGTTGACGTAGCAGACAATTTCAAACAGATTTTTTCAACGCTTTTCCCGGGTGGTGAAGGGAAATTAAGTCTGACGAGTCCGGATCAAATGCTTGAAACTGGTATTGAGTTGGAAGCAAAGCCATCCGGTAAGAACGTGCGAAAACTCTCTCTGTTATCTGGAGGTGAGCGCTCTTTGACGGCTTTGGCGTTCCTTTTCGCCATATTCCGTAGTCGCCCTTCCCCGTTTTATGTAATGGATGAGGTTGAAGCAGCCCTCGACGACATCAACTTGCACCGGTTCCTTGATCTGGTAGCCGAATTCCGGCTGGAGGCCCAACTCCTGATCGTCACGCATCAGAAACGAACAATGGAGGCGGCCGATGTTCTATATGGGATATCGATGGCTCCGGGCGGTTCCTCTCGAGTCCTGAGTGAAAAGGTTGCTTCCTGACTTCGATGCCGGCGAAGTCTTAAATTATTTTGTAGCTTTCAGTCACGGTGAATACGTCCTTACTCATAATTGTTTTTGTTGCGTTGATGCTGTCGCTGGCCATTTTGCCTTGGGTCCATCGAACGTGGACGAATCACCGGCAAAGCCGGCTGACTAGTTCGACAGCAAGTGAATTAGAAGAACCTCGTGGTTTCGAACACTTAGAAGAACACGACGGTGTTCATGAGGCGGGAGAGACTTCAGGTCGAGAGGCGGCCCCCCCTTCCGTTTCGATGCGGGAACGATTGTCTAAAGCACGGGGAATGATTTCAACTCGGTTGAGCGGCATTCGTGGAGCGCCAGTTGATTCTTCGATGTGGGAGAAGCTTGAAGAAGTGTTGATACTGGCTGATGTTGGTGTGGACACCACTTTGGATTTAGTTAGCCGACTTCGAGAGACGTCTGAAACGGAGAAGCTAGAAAAAGGAAGCGATTTACTTGGGGCTTTGAAAGTGCAGATGAAGAGCGACCTTTGCCGAGACCGAAAGTTGTCGTTGACGGCGTCGCAAGGGGCCGTACCGGTGTGGCTGTTCGTTGGGGTTAATGGTGTCGGGAAGACGACCTCGATTGGCAAAGTCGCGCGCAGGCTGACTGATGATGGCCTAGATGTGCTGCTTGCAGCAGGCGACACATTTCGAGCCGCTGCCGCTGAACAACTTGAAACATGGGCTCAGGCTTGTGGCGCAGATTTTGTTCGTGGAAGCGAGGGGGCAGATCCGAGTTCAGTGATTTACGACTCAGCTGAGGCTGCTCTAGCTCGCGAAGTTGATGTTGTGCTTGCAGATACGGCAGGACGTCTTCACAACAAAGTGAATCTGATGGAGGAGCTCGCGAAAGTTCGGAGAGTAGCGGACCGTGATCCGGGCGAAGTTTCCGAAGTCCTATTGGTGATCGACGCTACAACAGGCCAGAACGGACTCAGCCAAGCTAAAGAGTTCTCTGAGGCTGTGGGTGTCACGGGAGTTGTCCTCACGAAACTTGATGGCTCTGCAAAGGGCGGAATTGTCTTTGCGGTTGAAAGGGAATTGGATTTGCCTGTGAAGCTGGTCGGTTTAGGGGAAGGTGAGTTTGACTTAATTGACTTCGACCCAGAGCTATTCGTAGAAGCACTGTTTGGTGATGATTAGAAAGCCCAACAAGAGCAACGAACCAGCGCAGATAGCCTGACAAAGCCTATGTTCGAATCACTTACAGACCGTTTCGATGGAATTCTTGGCCGCCTAAAAAGAAAAGGTCGCTTGGATGAGAGCGATGTGGCCGAAGCCATGCGCGAAATTCGCCTGGCCCTGTTAGAAGCCGACGTTCACTTCAACGTCGTAAAACGTTTTGTGGAGCGGACCCAAACCCGATGCCTTGATAGCGAAGTCACGCAGAGTTTGACTCCCGGACAACAGGTCGTGAAGGTTGTCAACGAGGAACTGACGACAGTCCTGGGCGGAGAGTCCTTTCAAATTTCTTATGCGCAGAAACCTCCGACCGTTGTCCTTATGGCTGGCTTGCAGGGTTCAGGGAAAACCACGTCGTCGGCGAAATTGGCTCGATGGTTTAAATCCCAGGGAAGAAACCCTCTGCTCGTCGGAGCTGACCTGCAACGTCCGGCTGCTGTTGAACAGTTGGAGACACTTGCCCAACAGATAGATGTTCCTGTTTTCAGCTCTGCAACGAACGCCATAGATGTGGCGCGCAAAGGCCTGGAGGAAGCGCATCTAACGGGGCGAGACGTTCTCATTGTTGACACAGCAGGCCGTTTAACCATTGATGGTGCGTTAATGGATGAGATCGCGCAGATTTCTGATGCGGTGGAGCCCGATCACACTTTTCTAGTGGTCGACGCGATGACAGGTCAGGATGCGGTCAATACGGCTGAAGCGTTCCACGCGACTCTCGAACTAGATGGGATCATCCTCACCAAACTTGATGGTGATGCCCGAGGCGGTGCGGCCCTCTCGGTTAAGGAAGTAGTGGGTCGGCCGATAGCTTTTGCTTCGACAGGCGAGAAGCTTGAAGATTTCGACCAGTTTCATCCGGACCGGATGGCTGAACGCATCCTTGGAATGGGTGATGTTCTTACGCTTATCGAAAAGGCCGAAGAAGTCTTTGAACAAGAAGCGGCCGAAGAAGCGGCCCAGAGGCTTCTTGAAGGAACGTTCACCCTTGATGATTTCGTCGACCAGCTCCGCCAAGTCCGACAAATGGGAGACCTCTCAAGCATCATGTCGATGATGCCGGGAGTACCGAAGGAAATGAAGGACGCAAGCATCGATGAAAGGGAGATCGATCGGCTCGAAGCAATCGTTCTTTCGATGACCCCAAGTGAGCGCAACAACCCTGATGTTGTTGACGGTTCTCGCCGAGCACGGATAGCTGACGGGAGTGGTACGACGCCGGCGCAGGTCAGCAACTTGCTTAAACAGTTCAAAGAGATGCGCAAGACCATGAAAGGTATGGCTGGCCTGGGGTCAAAGAGCAGTTCACGTAAATCAAAAGGAAAGAAGGCAAAGAAAGGGAAAAAGGGTTCCAAGAAAACGGGAAATAGTCGAGTTCAGCCTAAGGGCGAGCCCAATCTGCCCAAGCTAGATATAGGTGATCTTGATCTCACACTCCCAGGTCAGTGAGATGACCTTGGCGGTGAGCGTGTTCGTTCGGCCCCCAGACCGATAGGCTTTCCTACTGGCTTAAAGCAATGCCTTCCCTTACCGCTCCACCGACCCTCGGGCCGGCGACGCCGAGTGGTGAATAAGTTCGACAAGATGACCCCGGAGAGACCTAAATAACTATGGCCGTACGACTGCGTCTGATGCGCATGGGCAAGAAAAAGCAACCAACCTATCGAGTTGTTGCAGCTGACAGTAGATCGCCGCGAAACGGGCGTTTTATTGAGATTATTGGTACCTATCAGCCTCGTCTGGAGCCGTCTGTTGTCAAGATCGACAATGAACGCGCCGTTCATTGGCTTCAAAACGGAGCGCAGCCAAGCGAAACCGTCGAGAAACTTCTAAAGATTTCAGGTGCGTGGGCTGACTTCAAGGGCGAACAATTCGTCCCGCCTGTCCCACCGGCCCCGAAAACAAAATCTTCCTTGAAAAAATCAGAACCCAGTGCACCGGTGCCCGAGTCGGGTGATTCCGATGAAGGTAAAAGCGAAGAGCCTGAGGAAACTCCACAAGACGATGAAGTAGCAGTCGCCGAAGATGACCATTCCACGGATGATGAAGCGGATTCAGTATCTGACGGTGACGATGAGGAGCAGTCATGACGGACCAAGAAGGAACCACCGCCGAAGAGGTACTTCTTTACCTCATCGCCCAGCTCGTCGAGCATCCCGATCAGGTGGAGCTCGAGATCGAAGAGAGTGATACCAAGATTAGTCTTATGGCTAAAGTGAGCTCGGAAGACATTGGCCGCGTAATAGGAAAACGTGGCCGTGTAGCTAACTCAATTCGCACGTTGGTTAGGGCAGCAGCGGTCAAGGACGGCGTTGATGTTGAGGTCGACTTCAGCGATTGAAATCAGATTCGGCTAGGTGCCAGCCAATGTCACATGCTGAGGAACTACTCGAAATCGGAACTATTGGTCGGGCTCACGGAACGAGCGGCGAAGTCGTTGTTCGACTGATTACTAATAGAGTCGAACGGCTCAACCCGGGAAGTACGTTGGTCAGCCCGTTAGGGGAGCTGGTTGTTGTAGCAGCGCGTCCGCACCAAGATCGTTGGTTGGTGCAGTTTCGTGGCATCGAGACTCGGACTGAGGCTGAGAGCTTACGCGGCCTGGTTCTGAAGGCGCCTCCCCTTGATGACTCCGATGTCCTGTGGGTTCACGAACTGATTGGCTCGACTGTTCGGGAGTTTGATGGGACGGATCGTGGAACGGTAGTCGCAGTCGTAGCCAACCCCGCCTCTGACCTTCTTGAACTCGATACCGGTCATTTAATACCGCTTACATTTGTTACCGAATTTGAGGCAAAGCTAGTTACCGTCGAGGTACCAGACGGTTTGTTTGATTTGGGTTAATGAGATGCGCATAGATGTTTTTACGATTTTCCCCGAAGCAGTTGACGCAATGGCAACACTTAGTGTCTTGGGTAGAGGCCAAGAAACTGGATTACTCGACCTTCGCGTTCACGATCTGAGAATGACTGCGACAGACGTGCACAAAACGGTTGATGACAAACCTTTTGGGGGAGGAGCAGGGATGGTTCTGAAGCCGGAACCTGTTTTCGAAGCGGTGGAAGCGGTCGATCCTCATAGACCACTGATCTTGCTTGATCCAGGTGGCGCACGCTTTGATCAGAAAAAGGCCGCAGAGTTAGCTGATATGGATGGGTTTTCGCTCCTATGTGGACGATACGAAGGAGTGGACGAGCGAATAAGAGACAGCCTTGTTGATGAGGAACTCTCAATTGGTGACTTTGTGCTTGCAGGGGGAGAATTTGCGGCGATGGTGGTAATTGAGAGTGTCGCCCGCCTCGTACCGGGAGTTCTTGGCAATGATCTCTCAACTACCGAAGAGAGCTTTGGTGGCGATCTGCTCGAATATCCGCAATGGACCCGACCCGCTGAGTTTCGCGCTCTCACGGTGCCTGAAATCCTTGTCAGTGGTGATCACGGTCGCGTTGAAAGATGGCGGCTCGCCATGGCTATAGCCCGCACGGCGGAGCGTCGTCCTGACCTTCTGCAACGTCGGGGAGTATCACAAGAAGAGCTTTCCCTATTGGCCGAGTTCGATATAAGCATCCCCGACCGCTTCGTTTCGGAGTAACAGGCCGCTAGCATAATGATTCGTTCTTGTTGCGAAATTTGCAGTCGTTACTGAGGGCAAATCGCGACCCCACCCCACCATCGTTCCTCAATTGGAACCCCACACCAGGAGCAAGTGCGCCATGCACAGCACCGATCTTGTAGATCAAGCCCAGCTAAGAACCGACCATCCGGAGTTCGGCCCGGGGGACACGGTGAAGGTTCACGTGCGGGTGGTTGAAGGTAATCGCGAAAGGACGCAGCTTTTCGAGGGCTACGTCATAGCTCGACGCGGATCAGGGATTAGGGAATCTTTCACTGTTCGGAAACTGAGTTTTGGTGTCGGAGTTGAACGAACCTTTCCCCTGCATGCTCCGACCGTTGCCAAGATCGAACGTGTAGCTGTGGGTGACGTCCGTCGTTCGAAGTTGTATTACTTGCGTGACCGCATTGGTAAAGCTGCTCGCGTGAAAGAAAAGCGTTACTAACTGAGGGCAATCGCTGCTACAAGGGCTAGCCCCGCGGTGTTCGTCTGTGACGGGCGCGCCAGCAGCCGAAATGCCAATGCCGCCTGAGGTCAGGCGCGTCTAGAGGAATCGCGACCATATGGCCAAGTCCTGGCGGAAGGTCCCTGTTGCAACCTGGGCATAGGTAAGTCTTAGTCGCCTGGTATGGCTGAATTCTGCGTACCTCGTAGCCATCCTCTGGTTCCAGATCAAACACCATGACTGCTACCCGAAAAGACCCCAAATAACGAGACCGAGAGCAACAAGAGCACCGCTGGCCAGGAGTAAGTAATCAAACTGACCCGGGGTGTGCTTTCGGTAAGGGTTATAACCCATAGGCGCAGTATGCACCTATCAGAGTGGGCAATTGTTCAATTCGCACTTAACTTCGTCTGGAATCTGTTTCGTCGCTGAGACTATGTGCAGCATCGTGTCTATCTGTGGTGCAGATGGTCGGCTGAATGTCGACTCTGTCTGTACCGTTCATTGTGTGAGTGGAGACGCATGGAATGTTGATGAGTTTCTTCGGTTTTTGACGAACGCTTCACCAGCGACCATTAAGGCTTACAGACAGGACTTAAACGATTTCATTCGATGGAGTGAGGAGGGCGGCTACCGGACCCCTAAAGCTATTAGCCGTAGTGAAGTAGACAGTTGGATCGCCGGCATGCACAAAAGTGGGCGAGCGCAGAAAACAATGGCTCGCCGCATTTCCGCTTTGCGTCGGTATTACAAGTGGTTATTGAAGAACGAAATGATCGTTAAGGACCCGACAGTTAAAGTCAGGACGCCTGAAGGATCTCAGAGGCTTCCTCGACCGTTGCCGCGATCGGAAATTGATCAGCTATTGGATGAAGAGACGCCGCAGAATGCTTTCGACCTTCGCGACCGCTTGATCGTTGAACTCCTGTACGGCTCAGGATTGAGAGTGGCAGAACTTTGTGACCTTAACCAAAACAGTTTGAACCTTGAAAAGTTGACCATGGAAGTCACCGGCAAGGGCTCGAAGAAACGATTGGTTCCTATTAACGCGATTACGTGTGACCTACTTGAATTATGGATTCCTGATGGAAGCAAGGCTTTTGATGCTGATCATACGTCTCGCGGGAGAAGCTCAGAAGATGACGAATCCACCGACGATGAAGTAGCGGTCGCCCGGGCATTGTTCGTCAACCAGAGGGGAAACAGAATTGGACGTAGCGATGTCAGACGCATCTTGCACCGCTTGTTGAAGGCAAAGGGTCTCACAGAGCGGTCACCTCATGCGTTTCGGCACACCTATGCGACCCACCTCCTTGATGGGGGTAGCGATCTGAGGGCGGTTCAAGAGCTACTCGGCCACGCTGATTTAACGACAACTCAGATTTACACTCACGTGAGCAAAGAACAGCTCCGAGAAATGCACACAAAACATCACCCTCGCGGGAAGTCTCTCAAGAAGTGATCAATCGGTGTCGTCCTAACGACCGCTTTACCAGCTACATCGCTAGACTTCACCGTCGGGCTCGATTTGGGTCCACTATCACTCACAGCTGAGACGACCTCACGGTCGCCGTCTTACATACGGTGTCGATCTCGGTGCAGCAATCTAACCGTGGGGGGAGAAATCATGGCTGCAGTCGTAACCATGTCAGACCTGCTCAAGGCGGGCGTTCACTTCGGCCATCAAACTCGACGATGGAACCCCAAGATGGATCGCTACTTGTGGGGCGAACGCAACGGCATTTACATCATCGATCTTGAACAGACGATTGGCTTGTTGGACAGTGCCTATACCTATGTGCGCGACACCGTGGCCAAGGGTGGAACCATTCTGTTTGTCGGCACAAAGAAACAAGCTCAAGACCCGATCGAAACATACGCCAAAGCCTCAGGTATGCCATATGTGAATCAAAGATGGCTCGGAGGCATGCTCACCAACTTCAGAACCATTCGAGGTCGGGTTGACAAAATGCTCGAGTACGAACGGATGCAAGCAGCAGGCGACTTCGACAACATGCCAAAAAAAGAAGCTTTGCTTCTAACCCGAGAACTCACCAAACTTCAACGAAATCTCGATGGATTGCGCAACATGGACAAGCTGCCTCAATCAGTGTTCGTGCTTGACACACCAAAAGAACACATAGCTGTTGCTGAGGCCAACCGCCTGAAACTTCCAGTCGTCGCAGTCGCAGACTCCAACAGCGACCCCGATCTCATCGATTATGTAATACCTGGAAATGATGATGCGATCCGAAGCACAGAGTTACTGACTCGAGTGATAGCAGACGCAGTTCGCGAAGGTCGCTACATCGCTGAAAGCAAAGGCGTAGTCGCCAGCCCCTCAGGGGAACGTAGTCCTGAACAAGAAGCGCGAGTGTCGGTTGAACAAGCCGAAGCCGCGCAAAAAGCACTCGCTGAGGCTGCGGCCCGAGAGGCACGAATTGCAGCAGAACAGGCAGCGCAAGCTACCCCAGTCATTGACCCTCCAGCAGAGGTAGCACCCGAAGCAGAAGTGAAAGCAACCGAAGAAATAACAACCGAAGACTCGTCGGAAACGAACGAGGAAAACTAGTCCGCCAATACCGATAAAAGAGGTGCACCAGATCCAATGGCAGATTTCACCGCCAAGGACGTTCAAGCTCTTCGTCAATCCACCGGCGCAGGCATGATGGATGCCAAGAAAGCGCTCGTCGAAAATGATGGAGATCCCGAAGCTGCCGCCCAGTGGCTCAGAGAAAAAGGGATAGCGAAGAGTGCCAGCCGCTCTGATAGAGAAAACAGCGAAGGAATTGTTGTAGCGCGGGTTGAAGGTGATATCGCCGCGATCGTGGAGCTGAAATGCGAGACCGATTTCGTAGCCAAATCCGATCAATTCGGCGAACTGGCCGAAAGGATCCTTTCATCGGTTGTAGCTCACGGAGAAGATGCTGTTTCTGAGAGTTCCACTGAACTTGAGAACATGAAAATAACTCTTAAAGAGAACATCGATTTAGGGCAAGTAATTAGATACGAGGCAAGTCCCGGTTCAGTGCTTGACGCATACGTTCACCAACAAAATGGGCGAGGCGTGAACGCCGTATTGATTGAAGTCAGCAATGGGGACCCCGATACAGCACATGATGTTGCATTGCACATCGCAAGTAGTCGACCCAAATATCTCACTAGAGATGATGTTCCAGCGGAAGTGGTGGCTGCGGAACGTGAAACACTTGAAAACATCACGCGTAACGAAGGTAAACCAGAACAAGCGATACCCAAGATCGTCGACGGTCGTATGGAAGGCTTCTTCCGAGATGCAGCGCTCTTAGAGCAAAAGTTTGTGAAGGACGAAAAAGTAGCTATCTCAGAACTGCTTGCAGATTCATTGGTCAGCCGATTTGTCCAGGTGGAGATAGGTAGCTGAAGTGACGGATCAGGCTCGCCGCTGGGAAGGTGAATGTCCCTGGAAACGGGTAGTTCTTAAACTTTCAGGCGAAGCGTTAGCTGATCCCATGGGTGAGAATATAAGCGGCGAGGTGCTCCAGAACCTCGCCACAGAGATTGCTTCAGTTCGTGAAGCTCATGAGGTCGACATTGCCATCGTTGTAGGTGGTGGGAATATTTGGCGAGGGATGTCGGGTTCAGATGGAGGTATGGATAGAGCTCAATCCGATCACATGGGCATGTTGGCGACGGTCATCAACGCCATAGCTCTTCAGGATGCGCTCGAAAGAGCAGAAGTGCCGACACGGGTGATGACAGCGATTGGTATGGCACAGGTTGCTGAGCCTTACATCCGACGGCGAGCAGTGCGCCACCTCGAAAAAGGGCGTGTTGTTATTTTCGCTGCTGGAACAGGTAACCCGTTCTTCACGACAGATACTGCTGCTGCGTTGCGGGCTGCCGAAATAGATGCAGATGCGGTATTAAAGGGGACGCACTCAGGGGTTGATGGGGTTTACACATCTGACCCCAATAGTGATCCTGACGCCGAGCTTCTTGACGAAGTTTCTTTCCTTGATGTGCTTTCACAAGAGTTAGCTGTGATGGATAGTGCAGCGATCGCTGTTTGTAAGGACAACGTGATGCCGATAGTCGTTTTCGACCTAATGACCAGAGGAAACTTCGAGTCCATACTCGATGGTGCTGCGATCGGTACGCTGGTCAGGTGAGTGAGTTCGCAGAAGAAATTTGTGTTGATGCACGGGAACGTATGGAACGTGCCGTCGTACATGCACAGAACGAATATGCGACGGTTCGAACTGGGCGCGCAACTCCGGCCCTCGTCGAAAAGCTAAAAGTCGACTATTACGGAGCGGACGTTCCCCTCCAGCAACTGGCAAGTTTCTCAGTTCCCGAGGCACGAGTCCTCGTAGTGCAGCCGTTTGACCGGGGTTCAATCGAGGGCATCTCCAAGGCACTCATGGAGTCAGATTTAGGTATTAACCCCAATAGTGACGGAGAGGTTATTCGCCTGGTTTTTCCTCCTTTGACCGAAGAACGGCGACAAGATCTGGTACGAGTGGTCAAACAGATGGCTGAGGATGGTCGCGTTGCTATCCGTAACCTTCGGCGTTCCGCTCGGCAGGATTTAGATGCACTCGAAAAAGACAAAGACATTTCCTCGGATGATAAAGAGAGGTTCAGCAAGGACCTTGACCGATATACCCAAACATCGGTCGACGAAATCGACCGCGCTCTCACTGCTAAAGAGCAGGAGTTACTCGAAGTCTGAAGCCGAGGCTGGGGGGAGATATGCCCGATAGTGATGACGGCGAGACTGAACCCGGGCGCCGCGACGAAATCGAAGACGACACCGGTCCTTTGCTCTCCTTTGATTTCGAAGAATCTCCAATGCCGCACTGGTCGGAACCCGGCTCGGGTGAACGACCAGAGGGAGGTGAACGGCCGGACCCCCCCGAAGTTGATAGCCCACTTTCGGGAGGTTCGCGTCTGTTTCCCCAACTTCCGGATGACCCCCATCTTGTCGACACTTCAGACACTGGACTCATGGACGCTGTCAGATCTGACACTATTCCGACAGTTTCGCCCGGCACACAAGACGGACCGCCAACCGTCGGTTCTGCAGAAGTAATTGAACCGGACCCCGTTACTGAAGAGGAAGGCGTCGTTGTCCAAGCTTCCGAAGACGGCGACTTCTCTCAACCCCAAGTCCCGACCGATGAGTTATTCAACGACACCCTTTTCGATGATGATTTTGATGAAGCAATCTTTGATGATTCTCCAATAATTGGTCGAACCGGTGTCGACGGAGACGACGAACCAGTATTTGATACCGGACCGATTGAAGAAGTCGCAGAAGACGTCTTCGAGCCGAGCGGTGACTCGTTGACGGATGTTGAAGCCGAAGAGGTAGCTCTGAATGAGTCTGAGTCGGATGAAAATGAGCCACCCGTAGAAGCACCGCTCGATGAAGGCAATCAGGACCCCAGTGTTGGGACTGTTTTCGAGGACGAACCTACGGCCGAATTGGTTTTAGATGAACAGGAACCGCTAGCTGAGACGGAAATCGTTGATTTGGACCAAAGTCCTTCACTTGAGACGGACAGCGCCCCTTTGCCTGACAGTGAGAGCGAATCTGTAGACGAGCCTGAGCGGTCGGCTCCGCGGGTAATCGAACTTTTTGACACGCCGCCAAGCCAACGGATCATGCAAAGTGCATCACGGGCTGATCTCAACCTTGACGAGGAAGACAATGATGGGCACGAGGATGCCGAGTGGAGTGAATTTGGCGGACCAGCACCCCATTGGCGAGAAGGTCGCCGCGACTACGAGGAGTCAACCAAAGTGAGTGAAGATGACCGAACTGTGACACACGGGTCAGATAGGGGAGAAGACTCAAGTGGATCCTCGGGATCCACTGGGCGAAACCTTCCCGCAGCGATCGGCGTAGGCCTGGCCTTGGCAGCAGCATTTTTCGGGCTACTGAAAGTCGGCCCCTGGGCCATACTCATAATGGTCTTGGCGGCGTTAGGGCTTGCAGCTCTTGAGTTCTTCACCTCAGCGCAAAATTTGGGCTACCGGCCAGCAACCCTGCTCGGTCTGGCCGCAGTCATCGGACTGTCTCTTGGGGCCTACCACCGAGGATTTGAGGCTTACCCCGTGGTCTTCGCTTTGCTGGTCGTAACTGGCATGTGTTGGTTCTTATTTGATGTTGATTCACAGCACGTAACAGCGAACTTCGCCGTGACTTTGTTGGGATTTGCTTGGGTCGGTGGTTTGGGATCATTCGCAGCTCTAATTCTGGCCCGACCGAATGGTGACGCGATTCTTATTGGAGCTGTCATCGGCACCATTGCTTACGACGTCGGTGGCTATGTCATAGGTAGTACTACGGGTCAATCAAAAATCGCTCCCCGTGTCAGCCCGAACAAGACCTACGAAGGTCTGTTGGGGGGCATGATGCTTTCGGTGGTCGTAACGACCTTGGTGCTGAATAAATTCCCAGGAATCCATCCATGGTCTAGTTCAATGATGGATTGTTTCTGGCTTGGTTTAGCAATTGCGTTGATAGCTCCGGTTGGAGACCTAGCGCAGTCGATGATTAAACGTGATATGGGAGTGAAAGACATGGGCACTCTACTTCCAGGACATGGCGGGGCATTCGACCGTTTTGATGCGCTCTTGTTTGTCTTACCCACTGCATACTTTGTTGCCGACCTTGTGCTCAATTGAGAGGTACCTGAGTGACGACAGTCGCGGTTTTAGGCGCTACAGGATCTATTGGTTCCCAAACTCTCGAAGTGGTTAGAGCAGAACCTGATCGTTTTCGAATCAGCGCGTTAGCTGCATGGTCTTCTGTTGAGCTACTTGTTGCGCAAGCGAAGGAGTTCAGGCCTGACGCAGTAGCCATTGGCCGACCCGAATTGCTAGATCAATTAAAGGCAGAAGTACCGGCGGGTATCGAAGTATTGGTAGGAGCCGCGGCCTACGAAGAGTTAGCGACACGTGCCGATGTAGTTGTTAACGGCATTGTTGGTTTTGCAGGTCTGGGAGTGACCCTTGCAGCGCTGGGCTCCGGTCGACGGCTGGCTCTTGCCAATAAAGAGAGTTTGATAGCAGCTGGACCTCTAGTTCAGCCTCTTCGCTCCACTCCCGGCGCCGAGTTGATTCCGGTGGACAGTGAGCACTGCGCTCTTCACCAGTGCCTTCGATCCAGTGACCCTGACAGTCAAGCTCGCCATCTCCATCAATTGGTTCTGACTGCAAGCGGCGGACCATTTAGAGGATTGAGTTCAACAGAACTGGAACAAGTAACCGTTAAAGAGGCTCTTGCGCATCCGACCTGGGCGATGGGTCCGAAGATCACGGTCGACTCGTCAACCTTGATGAACAAGGGTCTAGAGGTCATAGAGGCTCACGAACTATTTGGAGTCGATTACAAAAAGATTGAGGTCGTGGTTCATCCGCAATCAATAGTTCATTCGATGGCGACCTTTACTGATGGCACAACTATTGCTCAGTTATCGGAACCAGATATGCGATTGCCGATTGCCTACGCGCTCGCATACCCCGAAAGGATCTCGACATCGTTTGGGTCTATTGACTGGGGGAAGACGCAATCCCTTCATTTCGAACCCCCAGATAAGAAGACATTTCCCTGCCTTGACTTAGCCTATTCGGCCGGTAAAACCGGCGGTACAGCTCCAGCGTGGATGAATGGTGCGAACGAAGCCGCCGTTGACGCGTTTTTGGATGGCCACATTCCATGGCAGGAAATTGCCGCATCGATTGAGAATGCCCTGGAACAGCACGACGGAGCGAATCCAGACTCTGTTGAAGCAATAGTGCGAGCCGACCAGCGTGGCCGCGAATGTGTGGCGACTCGGCTTGCGAAGAGGAACCGCTAATGACTGAGTCTTCGGGGGTCCAGACCAATTCCCAGGTTCGGGCGACGTTGGGACTTCTAGCTGTGGTCGGTTTGCTGGTGCTGCTGGGTTCGCTATCGAGACCCATGCTGGCAGTCACATTAGTAATCGTCTTCGTAGTGTTTGCCCACGAGCTGGGCCACTTCATCACTGCACGCATGACCGGTATGAAAGCAACGGAATTCTTCATTGGGTTTGGCCCGAGGCTATTCAGCTTTCGAAGGGGTGAAACAGAGTTTGGTGTCAAGCCGATACTTCTGGGCGCCTACGTCAAATTGGTTGGAATGACAAACCTTGATGAAGTAGATGCCGAAGACGAAGCAAGAACCTATAGACAGCAGAGTTACCCGAAACGACTGCTCGTTGCGGTAGCCGGGTCGTCGATGCACTTCTTGATGGCGCTTGTGGGCTTACTCACGTTGTTTTGTTTCATGGGGGAGCCAGTGGTTGAGGAAGGTTCCTGGGAAGTAGCGAGTGTTCTTGAACAAGAGAGTGGCGGCGAACGGAGTGCGGCCGCACGAGCCGGAATTCAGCCCGGCGATCGAATCCTCTTCGTTGAAGGCCAATCAACTGCGGCGTGGGGCGACCTAGTTGAAATCGTGCGAAGCCGACCGAATGACACGGTTCAGTTAGAGGTTTTGCGTGGCGAGACAAACTTATCTATTGCGACCACTTTGGGCGCTGACGGAGATGGCTACGGACTACTGGGTATTAGAGGACAAAAAGCGACAAACTTAGTGAAGTACGGCCCGCTCGGAGCTGTCCGCAAGACAGGGACCGAATTCGTGACCATGTTCGGTCAATCGGTGCGTGGCATATGGACAATCATTGCGAACCTAGGTGAGGTAGCGGACCGCATATTCTCACCACCGAACGACCCAAGCGCTAACGACAACCTCGAGACCCGACCTGTCTCCCTTGTTGGGGCAGTGCAGATAGGTGCGAGTGAGCGTTTAAGTGGTTCTGAACGGATGCAATTATTCGTGGCTTTCAATATTTTCATCGGGGTTTTCAACTTGCTCCCGTTGTTGCCGCTCGACGGTGGACACATAGCGATCGCAACCTATGAACGTATTCGAGAAGGCACGACGGGCCGCAGGCACATAATTGATACAACCCGATTACTACCGATTACCTATGCGGTAGTGGCCTTCCTCGCTTTCTTTGGTTTGGGAGCGATTTATTTAGATATAGCGAATCCTCTCGGATTTTAAGACCGTGCCCTAGCAGGGAACTCGCGATCAAGCTGACAGACTGTTATTGATGTTTGAACGTCGAATAACTCGCAGCGTGAACGTCGGAGGGGTGCAAGTAGGGGCAGGGGCTCCAATCAGCGTCCAGTCGATGACGACCACCAAGACAGCAGATGTTGAGGGGACTCTCGAACAGATTTATGCCCTGGCGAGTTCTGGTGCAGAAATTGTTCGGTGCACATGTAACGAACTACAAGCTGCTGAGGCGCTCGCTCGTATCGTTCCGCGTTCCCCGGTGCCGCTCATCGCTGATATCCACTTTCAACATCGGTTGGCGTTGGCAGCGTTAGATGCTGGCGTCGCGTGTTTGCGTCTCAATCCTGGCAACATCCGCAAAGAGCAGCACATAAAGACCGTTGCGGCTGAAGCGCGAGATCGCGACGTCCCCATCCGCATAGGTGTCAATGCAGGATCGCTCGACCCTGACATTGAAGACAAATATGGCATGACCGCAGCGGCGTTGGTTGAATCGGCTAAACGCGAGCTGGGTTACTTTGAGGAGGTTGGATTCGAGGAGGTGAAGATTTCGGTTAAGGCAAGTGACGTTCGGCTAATGGTGGAGGCTTATCGTCTGTTGGCCGACACCGTCGACTTTCCCTTGCATCTTGGGGTGACAGAAGCAGGACCACCGCCAGCAGGAATCTTGAAGGCTACGGCGGGGATAGCTACCTTGCTTAATGAAGGCATCGGTGACACGATCCGTTACAGCCTGACAGCGGACCCTGTTGAAGAAGCGAGAGCGGGTCGCCAGTTGTTGGAGGCTCTAGGCCTGCGAGAGCGAAGCTCGTTAGATCTTATTGCCTGTCCGTCTTGTGGCAGGGCTGAAGTAGATGTCATCTCAATAGCGGCGATGGCCCAAGAAGCTCTCACTGAACTCGACTTGCCAATACAAGTTGCTGTCATGGGGTGTGTCGTTAATGGGCCAGGCGAAGCGAAAGGAGCGGACATAGGTATTGCTGCAGGCCGTAAAAGAGGGCACCTTTTTGTGCGTGGTCAGGTAGTCAAGGTGGTACCCGAAGACCAGATGGTTGACGCGTTGGTTGAATGGGCGCAGAAAGTCGTTTCGGAAGGAATTGATGGAGCGTTAGCTGCAGCAGACAAATCAGCGGAAGCGGAAGCTGAAGCAGATAGGGCAGCTTTGTTGGAACTGCAAGGTGAAGATGTTAACGATGCGGACGCGATTGTTGAAATGATTCGGAAACGATAGGACAGCCACACCGACGATTGAGCTTAAGTTGGTTAGTGGTCACAGACTGATATCATTGCCGTAACAGGTCAGCTTTCTTTGCTGGACGTGGGCGTTGCCCACGTCCTTTTTCTTGGCCCAGAAGAATTTCTAACTCCCGAATATGGCGAAATGGAGGGGTGATGAACTCAGACTCTCAAAGTCACCTCGAACCCATTTTTTCGCTGCTTCAGCCGGTGGTAGAAGCTTCTGGACACAGTTTGTATGACATCCATCAAAACGGCGGCACGTTGGCTGTTCTCGTAGATAGCGATGATGGACTGGGTGTTGATGACCTGTCCGAACTCAGTCGAGCTGTATCGATGGTTTTGGATGAGCATGACCCAATACCGGGCCGCTACACCTTGGAGATTTCAACACCTGGAGTTGAGCGTCGTCTTCGACAGGAAGACCATTTCACTGGTGCGATAGGTGAGATTGTGAATGTCCGAACTAATCCAGGACCCGATGGCAGGCGTCGAGTCGTCGGCACTTTGCTTTCGGTGACGAACGGCTTACTAACCATTGAGAGCTCAGATGTGGGCGCAACTGAAGTTCATATGTCTGAAGTAGAAAAGGCGCGGACAGTCTTTGAATGGGGACCTGCCCCGAAGCCGGGTGCAGCTGCGATGAAAAACGGATCGAATAATAACCACAAGGGAGGAAGTCGACGATGACTACCCCAGACATGATGGAAGCCCTTCAGGCTCTTGCCGCAGAAAAGGGAATGACAACTGAGTTGCTCCTAGAGGCTGTCGCGAACGGACTCGAATCGGCCTACAAGAGAATGCCTGACGCAGCCGACGACGCCTATGTCGTCATAGACGAGATGTTTAATATTTCCGTTATTGCCCAAGAAATTGATGAGGAAGGCAATGTCGTTCAAGAGTGGGATGACACACCCGAAAACTTCGGAAGAATTGCAGCGCAAACGGCGCGCCAGGTCTTGACCCAACGGATTCGTGAAGTTGAACGCGACATGAAATATGACGAATATGCGGGTCGCGAAGGTGACATAGTGACCGGCATTATTCAGCAGACAGACTCCCGTTACACGCTGCTCGATTTAGGCCGAGTTGAGGCTTTGCTTCCTCAGTCGGAACAGGTTCCTTACGAGAGACCAGAGCCGAATAGTCGTCTAAAGGCTTATATCGTCGAGGTCCGAAAGACGGCTAAGGGCCCTCAGATCGTCGTGTCGCGGACGCATCCTGGATTGATACGTGAACTTTTCAAACTTGAAGTCCCCGAGATTAGTGACGGAATAGTTGAAATGAAGGCCTGTGCTAGAGAGCCGGGACACAGGACGAAAATTGCTGTTTGGTCAAATGACACGAACATTGACCCTGTCGGTGCTTGCGTTGGAGCGCGTGGTGCCCGCGTACGACAGGTTGTTAATGAACTAAGAGGCGAAAAAATCGACATTGTGCCGTTTTCGGAAGATCAGCATGACTTTGTTGCTAAAGCTTTGTCGCCGGCCAAGGTGCGGGAGGTTCGTTTCCACGAACTTGAAGGCGTGGCTGAAGTCGTAGTGCCCGACCACCAGCTTTCGTTAGCCATTGGTCGCGAAGGACAAAACGCGCGACTAGCAGCACGTTTAACTGGCTGGCGAATTGACATAAAGAGCGAAACTCAGATTCTCGATGAAGAAAATGCCTATGCAGAAGGTGACTGGGCTGAAGGGGAGTGGGTCACGGACGCCGAGACGGGCGAGCAGACGTGGGTTCCAGCCGATGGAAGCGAAGCAATGTCTGCTGATGACTGGGCAACTGCTGCCGAGGAAGCTGTTTCCGAGGACAACCTCGATGAAGATGTATCTGAAGAAAGTGAGAGCGAACCGGCGTTAGATGAGGAACTCGCCAAAGACGAAGTCAATGAGGACCCGTCCGGTGAAGAAACCGGGGAGGAAGAACTCTCCTTAGAGGCAATCGAAGACCAAGAAACCCTTGAACAAGACGAAGAACAGCCGGTCAACTGACCACTAGCGGGCGTGATACCCGGTAGCGTGGCTGTTTGGTCTACAGCACCGTTATTTACCGGAACCTCGTCGCTGTCTGCGAAGATGGATGACATAAGGAACTATCACTGCCGCTTAGTGGCCTAAACGACAAGTAAGGAACGCGTTTGCCCAAGAATCCCCGGGTATATGAACTCGCAAGAGAGCTAGGTCTGACCAACGACGAGACGCTCGCGCTCTGTGACGCGCTCGGCATCGGCGTAAAAAGTCATTCCTCAAGTGTGCAGATTGCTCAAGCTGACCGGCTTCGACGCAAGGCCGAGCGAGAAGGACTGATACGGGAAGAACAGCCGCCTGAGCCAGAAGAGGATGGGCAGGCACCCGCGAAGAAGGCGCCCGTGAAGAAGAAGGCGCCCGTGAAGAAGAAGGCGCCCGTGAAGAAGAAGGCGCCCGCGAAGAAGAAGGCACCCGCGAAGAAGGCACCAGCGAAGAAGGCACCCGCGAAGAAGAAGGCACCCGCGAAGAAGAAGGCACCCGCGAAGAAGGCACCCGTCGCTCAAGCTCCAGCCGAAGAAAAGGCTCCTCCATCTGAGCCGATGAACACCGAGAACGCAGATACTCCTCCGACTGTGTCAGCGCCACCACCGGCTCGTCCTCTGGTCACCTCAAGTGGTCAAGAACCTGCCCGTCGAACTGCTGAAGAACCTTCTGCTCGTTCGGCACCAAAAACTGATGAAACGCCTGTCGATCGGGCCGAGCAAACTAGTCGAGACATAGGTTCTGCACCATCGGTGCCACCACCCGCGATGCCGGCCCCACCACGTTCTGGTAGTGGAAAGCGCATTCCACCACCGCCGGGCGCTCCGCCAAAATCGGGCTCGGGTCGAGCGATACCGCCGCCGCCAGGGCCTCCACGAGCGCGTCGCGCCGACAATGTCGGTGCTCCCAGCAGCCCACGGCCTGGAGGCCGTGCAACTGGTGGCCAGCGTGGATCTGATCGTCCCAGCGGCTCGGGAGGTCCACGGCGTTCCGATGGCCCGGGTGGACCAGGAGGCCCACCGACCGGTCCCGACGGTCCAGGAGGACGTCCAGGAGGACGTCCAGGAGGACCCAGAGGTGGACCACAGCAGAGACGTGGCCGTAAACAAAAGCGTCGTAGACGTCAGCAGGAAGAGCTGCAGCCACGAGAGCTGGCAACGTATACGCCGGTTGACGCCCCGGTACCCGAAGGTGAGATTGTCGTTGAGCGAGGTTCAACGGCGCAGGAAGTAGCTGGAAAGCTCAACCGTTCAGCTGCGGACATTGTGAGATTTCTGTTGCAGCAGGGAGAAATGGTCACGGCAACCCAATCCCTCAGCGACGACATGATCGAGCTATTTGCGGCGGAATTAGGGGCAGACATTCGCCTCGTTGACCCAGGCGCTGAACAAGAAGAAGAGATCCTCAAGGCGCTAGATATTGACCTTGACGCCCCAGGAACGGCTCCCCGTCCGCCAGTGGTGACGGTTATGGGCCACGTTGACCACGGTAAGACTCTGTTGTTGGACCGTATCCGATCGTCAAATGTTGTTGATGGTGAAGCAGGAGGCATAACTCAACACATCGGCGCATATCAGGTCGATAGGAACGGCCGAGCGCTGACCTTCATTGACACTCCAGGACACGCTGCCTTCACGAGTATGCGCGCTCGCGGCGCTCAAGCTACAGATGTCGTGATTCTGGTAGTAGCGGCTGACGATGGAGTGATGCCGCAAACTTTGGAGGCGATCGATCATGCGCGAGCGGCGGAGGTGCCGATTGTCGTAGCCATCAACAAGATGGATCGTGAAGGCGCTGACGCTAATCGGGTGTTGGCACAACTAGCAGAAAGAGATCTAATCCCGGAGTCATATGGGGGTGAGGTCATAACGGTCCCCGTTTCAGCGATGACGGAGGAAGGCATTGACGACCTTTTAGATCAGATTGTTCTTGTAGCGGAACTTGAAGAGCTTCAAGCAACCCCAGACGGCAGGGCCATAGGGACTGTGCTCGAAGCCAATCTAGATAAAGGAAGAGGACCAGTAGCTACTGTCCTAGTTCAACAAGGCACTCTTTCGGTCGGTGATCCTATGGTTGCTGGCGCGGCGTGGGGTCGAGTTCGAGCAATGGTCGATGATCGGGGTAATGCCGTAACTGAAGCTGGGCCATCGTCTCCGGTGGAGGTCTTAGGCCTTTCAGAAGTTCCTAGGTCCGGGGACATGTTTACCGTCGCGCCCGATGAAAAGACCGCCAGCCGCGTTGCCGATACTCGCGAACACTGGCAGCGCCAAGCGAATATGGCTACAGCGTCATCTTCTGGAGGCGGCGGAGCCAAGCTTGAAGATATTTTCAAGCAAATCCAAGCGGGCGAAGCAACTACATTGAATTTGGTCTTGAAAGCTGATGTTCATGGCTCCTTGGAAGCAGTCACGGAGAGCTTACGTAAGCTTGAGCGCGACGATGTCAAGCTTGCATTTGTGAGTAGAGGTGTAGGTGGTGTCAACGAAAACGATATCCAGCTGGCAGTTGCCTCGAATGCAACGATCTTAGGTTTCAACGTTCGCCCTGACCGGAAAGCTCGAGAAGCTGCAGAGGCAGAAAATGTCGAAATTCGGCTCTATGAAATCATTTACCAACTGCTCGACGATATCGAGAACGCCATGTTGGGAATGCTCGAACCCGAATTTGAGGAGATTGTCACGGGCGAAGCTCAGGTCCGGCAAGTCTTCCGGATCTCAGGTGTCGGACCAATAGCGGGCTGCTTTGTTGAAAATGGAACGATCAGCGATGGGGCCAAGGTCAGGTTCTTGCGTGAAGGGGTCATCATCTGGAAAGGCGAAGTCGCCTCCCTTCGTCACTTCCAAGATCCAGCAAATCAAGTGACTGCTGGGATGGAATGCGGAATAGGACTGTCAGACTTCACTGATCTTAAAGAAGGCGATGTCATCGAAACATACGATGAGCGGGAGATCCCGATCGCCTAGCCGACAGATAGCGGATCGACTTGAGAGGCTCGCCGATGAGTAAAAAACGGGGTCATCAAGGTAGGGCCGGACAGAACTATGACCGAACTGACCGGGTTTCGGGACTAGTTCGAGAGATAGTGGCCAGTGAATTAGAGCGCATCGACGATCAACGGCTCTTCTTGCTATCTATAACTGGAGTTGACGTCGATCGTGAACTCGCAGGCGCCACAGTTTGGTTCTATGTTTCCGACGATGATGACCTCGAGGCTGCAACCGAAGCACTCGAAAGCCATAGACAAAGAATCCAACAAGCGTTAGCAAAACAATCCAGAATGCGCCGGACGCCCACTATTCACTTTCAGCCGGATAGATCAATTCAAGAAGCTGGGCGAATCGAATCTATTCTGGAGGAACTCCAGATAGATGCTTCAGAGAGGCAGACTGAAACTGATTAATGGGACGTAGACCGCCAACCGTTCATGGAATGGTCCTCATTGACAAGCCGGCTGGAATGACCTCCCACGACGTCGTCGCCCAGTTACGTAAGCGTTTTAAAGAACGACGCATTGGTCATGCAGGCACTTTGGACCCTGATGCCACCGGACTGCTCGTCGTAGGGGTAGGGAACGCTACGAGGTTGCTGCGCTTCGCTACGTCTTCGTTCAAGACATATGAAGTCGAGATAGTTCTGGGGATCGAAACAGACACTCTCGATTCGTCAGGTCAAGTAGTGGCTGAACATCAAATGTTGGTTGAAGCCACCCAAGTCACTGAAGCTGCGAGAGCGCTTACAGGAGAGATTGAACAAATCCCGCCGATGGTGTCCGCTCGACGCGTTGGAGGTCGAAGACTGCATGAACTTGCTCGTGAAGGTAAAGAGGTAGAACGCGAAGCTCGTTCTGTAACCATACGAAAATTTGACGTTCGAGCCACGACTGATCCGCTGATCTGGAGCGCCATCATCGACTGCTCTGCTGGCACCTACATAAGGACCTTGGGAGCTGATCTCGGAACAGCACTTCAAGGTGGGGCTCACATCCGCAACCTTCGCAGAACCCAAAGTGGGGTCTTTGGAATTGAAGAAAGCGACACAATTCTTGAAGCGCCGTTGCAACCGGTTCTGGAGTTAGTGCGGGGTTTGGACCGGGTGGCCCTGACCAATCAGGAGTTACCGGTAGTGCAAAACGGCGGCAGATTACGTCATGAACGAACCGAAGGTGCAGGTCCATGGGCGTTAACTGACTCATCAGAAAATCTGATCGCGGTGCATGAGAAAGTTGATGACCGAGTGGTCGTAGGCGTTGTTCTACCCAAATAAGTGTGGGTCAATGCTGGACAAGATCTATTGATGATTGTGGGTCGTAGTAAGGCGAGCTTGCCGGTAACTTGACGTTGTGGAGATCATTCGTGACCTAGCTTGGTCGCCGACTTTGGAGCAAGGCAGCGTAGTAACTGTCGGAGAATACGATGGCGTTCACCGAGGTCATCGAACCATCATTTCGGAAATGCATCGGCTAGCAGCAGAACGTGGATGTGCCACAGCGATAGTCACATTTGACCGACACCCGGCCACAGTCGTGCGGCCTGAATCAGCCCCTTTGCTACTGTGCGACTTAGATCACAAGTTGGAACTGTTGGCAGAAACAGGAGTTGACTACACCCTCGTTGTTGAGTTCACCCCTGAACAGGCTGAGGTTCCCGCTGAAACTTTTGCTCGCCAAGTGCTTGTCGATTGCCTTCAGGCGCGAGCAGTTGTAGTCGGGGCAGACTTTCATTTTGGAAAAGGGCGCCGAGGTAATGTCCAAACCCTCGGAGCAGTAGGCGAAGAATATGGCTATCAAGTAATCGGACTTCCTCTGGTCAAACAACTGACTGGGGAAGGAGAAGTGATTTCTTCTACCTCTATACGAACAGCTCTTTCTGACGGGGACGTAGAGAAAGCGCACCGCCTTTTGGGACGCCCATTCGAAGTCAGGGGTGTCGTAACCCCCGGCGACAGAAGAGGACGCACCATTGGGTTCCCTACAGCGAACATCCCAACAACCAGTGATTTGCAGGTTCCTTCGGATGGCGTATATGCGGCCTGGTACATCCGCGACGACGGCGCTCAATACCCGGCTGCAGTCAATATTGGGAAACGGCCCACGTTTTACGAGGACGCAGATAGGTCGCTGATTGAAGCTCATTTGATTGGGTTTCGAGGTGACTTATACGGAGAAACGGCGAAGGTACGGTTTGTTCGTCGTTTGCGTGGCGAAAGAAAATTTGATGGTATCGAGGCGTTAAAAGAGCAACTTGTCAAAGATGTGGCGGATGCCGCTAAGTGCCTATCTGAGTGAGCTGAACCTGAACACAGGGCGTCTGTATGAAGTGTGAACTTGGCTGTTAGAATGCCAAATGGCGCGTAATCTTCGCGCCGGCCAGCCGCCAGACCTACCACGAAGCGGCCCGAAGTTGTACCCGAGGAAATAAACATATGGCCGAAAAATCCGACATCATGATGGCGCATCGACAACACGACACCGACACAGGTTCGCCCGAAGTACAAATAGCGCTTCTCACTGACCGGATAGACGATCTCACCGAACATTTGAAGAACCACCAAAAGGACCACCACAGCAGACGAGGACTACTGAAACTTGTAGGACGCCGTCGCCGACTATTGAACTACCTAGACAACAATGACGTTGAGCGTTACCGAGCGCTAATTGCCAAACTCGGTTTACGTCGCTGAGTGATACGGCCGGCCTTCGGGCCACTGACGTCACTATCGATCGAAGCTCACAAAGACCCCAATTCAGCACCAATTGGTTGTCGTCGCTCCCTCACCTAAACCGGAGTGGCCGACGTCTACCAACTGAATGCAAATTATGGCGAGAAGGTCTCGCCGAAGGAGTAGAAGAAAACTATGGCTGATGCCATTTCCGTATCGGGACCGATTTCTGGTACCGACAAAACCCTTTCATTTGAAACTGGCAAATTAGCTGGGCTTTCGAATGGAGCT
>SGYJ01000018.1 GCA_004214275.1 Acidimicrobiales bacterium
TCGGTATCAGTCGCCGTTCGCGCCGCGGCCATTGTGAGAGCATCCGTCACACGCAGATAGGCAGCATCGGATTTCGATCCTCTACGAATCTCCTGAATATGCTCAGACCAACTCTCGTAACTAAATTTCTCATCAGCTCGGGCCGTTATCCTAGCCATAGTTCGAATTGCATTAATAGGGTCCCGTCCGATCGCAGTCTCTCCGCTCAGCATGACTGCTGATGTTCCGTCGAACACTGCGTTTGCTATATCTGAAGCCTCAGCACGAGTGGGCGTCGGCGCCGAGACCATTGACTCGAGCATCTGCGTCGCAGTGATCGCTGGCCGTCCAAGAGCAATACATTCTTGGATGATGTGTTTTTGAAGGTGCGGCAATTCTTCGATGTCTTCCTCGGACCCCAAATCTCCTCGCGCGACCATCACTGCCCCTGAAGCCTCAATGATCCCCTCAAGGTTCGAGACCGCAGCTTTTGTTTCGATTTTTGCGATAACCATCGGCCCACGCGGGGCTGGTTCGACACCCAACCGCCTGATGTCGTGTGCTGAACGCACAAAGGACAGAGCCACCATGTCGGTCCCCAGCTCGACAAAGGTATCCAACAGAGTTAAATCGTGGTCAGTCGGGGAACTAAGCCGCAGGCGGTCTGAGGGAATATGAATACCAGGTCGCCCCTCAAGTCGTCCTCCGTGAATCACGCGAGCCTTGAGGCGATCACCCTCACGCTCTTCTACGTTGACGACGACTTGGCCGTCACCAAATGAGAGGCTGTCGCCGAGTTGGATATCTTGCAACAAGTTCGGATAGTCGACGGTTATAAAGTCAGTAGAACTTTCCGAGCCCTCAACCCCAAGAGAAATCTGAGTATCCTCGATAAGTTCGACGCCCCCCTCGTTGAAAGGCGCGCAACGAATTTTCGGCCCGGGTAAATCCACCACAATCCCCACGTGTTTCCCTAAATCAGATGCCACGTGCCGAACCATGTGAAATTTATTTACCTGCTCGTCGAGGGTGCCGTGAGCCAAACCAATTCGGGCGACATCCATTCCCGCTTCGATCATCCCTCGAAGAGTTGACTCATCCTCAGAGGCTGGACCGATAGTCGCGATAATTTTCGTGCGTCGTGCCATTACCTCCACGGTACCGAGGCATCACGAAAAGGCCAGAAAGAATTCGTACTGTTCATCGGATCGTCAATAAGCCCGAAATGGCGACTGAGTCTCCTAAAGCTCTATGGTCAACCCCGATGGAATTGATATTCGTGCGTCACGGTAGACCAGAACAGGTTCAAAATTCAGATGGCACTCCTGCCGATCCCCCACTTGCGGAAATCGGCCGAGGGCAAGCTCTGGCTGTCGCCTCATGGTTGAGTGAAGAGTCGATCGACCACATCTATACGAGCCCCATGCGTCGCGCTCGTGAGACCTGCCAGCCGATTGAGAAGGTTTTGGGGCTTACGGCCAAGATCCGCGACGACATCAGTGAGTTTGACAAAGACTCCAGTTCTTACGTTCCGATGGAAGTCCTGAAAGAGACCAACCGTAAAGCATGGGAACGCATGGCATCTGGTGCGATGAGTAGTTCGCCAGAAACGCTTTCAAGTTGGTACACCACCACAGTGACCCAAGTCGAAGCAATCATCCGGGACCACGCCGGTCAACGTGTCGCGGTGGTCTGTCACGGTGGCGTGATCAACGCCTACTTGGCACGATGCCTTAATTTTGATATTCACGATTTTATGAAATTCGACGTTGACTACACGTCGGTGACTCGAGTCTTAGCTTCCGAAGCCGGGCACCGGAGTGTGAAATCGATTAACGAGACCACCCACTTCCGCAATCAACCGCAGTTGAAAGTTCGGTGACACGTCTTTCGAAATTAATTGTTTGGAACTTCTGAAAACGGCAGCTCTTTGTCAGTTCGTACGTCGCCAGGTAATCCAAGGACACGCTCTCCTAGAATGTTCCGCATAACCTCCGAGGTCCCTCCCTCAATCGAGTTAGCCCTTGAACGCAGGAACTGCTGTTGGGTGCTGGCGAGACCCATAGCGGACCCTGAACGTTCAATCGCGTAAGTGTCGTACAACATCCCTTGAGGGCCTAGGAGCTCGACATTGAACTCGTGGATGTCCTGGTTGTTCTCAGCAAAAGCGAGTTTCCCTGTTGAGCCTTCGGGACCCGGGACTCCCTTTGCTCTATTTTGACTGGCTCTAATGTTTGTCAGTCGAGCAACCTCTGACTTGGCCCAAAGTGTCATGAGGCGATCTCTCAGGGCCGCGGTCTTTCGGCTGTCATCCATTTCTGCCCAGAGGCGAACCGAATCGCTTATTGGCCCCGATCCACGAGGAGCCTGTCCGCCTCCTATGGCAACTCGCTCGTTCATCAAAGTCGTCAATGCGACCCGCCAACCATCTCCTGGTTCTCCCAATATTTCGGAATCCGGTATCCGGGTATCTGTGAAATAGACTTCGTTGAATTCAGCGTCTCCTGTCATTTGGCGCAAGGGGCGAACTTCTACCCCCGACTGCTCCATATCGACAACGAAGTAGGACAAACCTTTGTGTTTCGGTGCTTCGGGGTCAGTGCGCGTAACCAGACAACCCCAACGGGACACGTGAGCAAGCGTGGTCCACACTTTCTGTCCATTGACAATCCATTCATCTCCGTCTTTGACGGCGTGACTTGTTAAACCAGCGACGTCGCTTCCCGCTGATGGCTCCGAGAAGAGCTGGCACCAGATCTCTTCGGTGCTAAACAGCGGCCTCAAATATCGCTGCTTCTGATTTTCACTTCCATGGGTATAAACGGTTGGTCCACACATGCCGTATCCGATTGGATTTCGAGGCCAACACATTGGGGCACCTGCTTCAACAAGCTGAGCGTTTACACGCCCTTGAAGTTTTGGTGCCATACCTAAACCTCCGAATCCTTCATCGAAATGAAGCCAAGCCAGACCAAGGTCGTACTGGGCTCCTAAGAAATCAACCCTTGATCCAGCGGGGTCATGTTCCCGAAGTAGCTGTTGCACTAACAAGTCGAGGTGTCTTTCTTCCCTATCAGAATCCACGTTTTCTCCAGAGGTTCGTGCGAGCAGATCTACAGTTTGCATTGTCCTGCCAGATAATGCGAAATTGCCCTGAAGAGGGATCGACGATCCAGCCAATTGCTCTTGGTGCTGTATCTGTGATGATTGTCGGCAACACAATGGACTCAGTTCAGACGACTCCACAATCGTGTTGCTAATGCTCTTATCTCATCTGTGTCACCTTGGTCGCTTCTCTCAGCCAGTTCGTCCATCTGGCGAGCCGCTTCATCAGTTCTGCCGACAGCCTCTAAGGCCGAAGCCAACTGTTGGGCTTCGGCTATAGAAGGACTCCCGAAACACAGGGATAACTCGAGGATGGGAATCAAATCTTTTGTCGATCTGCTCTTGAGATGGATCATTCTCAAGTTATTTAACATTCGAGACAAAATTGATTGATTGGTCACTTGGTCTAAATACTCATCCTTGAATTCTGCTGATGGGTGCAGCCGAACGAATAGCTCTTGGGCCTCGTGACGGGTGATCATCTTTCCAGAAAACGGATTTGCGAAGTTGTTTGGGTTCTCGTATTCCCGAACGAGGAAGTGACCCGGCATGCCAACGCCAAGTACTTGGACCGAGCATCGGCGAGCGACCTCAATTATTAAGACTCCGAGCGATATTGGGATTCCACGTTTGTTGTCGATGACCTGATCGATGTAGCTATTCCTGGGAGCGAAGTAGTCCAACTCGTCTCCTCTGAAGCCGAGGTCACCGAACAGGCACTCAACAACTCCCTCCAAGGTTCTGGTCGACACTTGTTCAGCTAAATCGTCCATTTTGGCTAACTCTTCATCAAATTCGAAGCTCCGGGCTTGGCAATGCCTACTGAGCGTCAACGCACCTAGATCTAGGGGTACCTGAGCTTTTGATAGAAGCTCTCTGAATCGGCCCAAATCGGAGTACTGCGAGGAAGTCACTATGTCCGGAGAGTAGCTTGGCGAGCAACGTTGACGGTGAACCGAGAGACCACAAACGATGCCTATCCCTCATCCTTACCTGGACACAAGCACTCCAGTGCCGATCGCACACCGCGGTGGGGCTGGCACTTGGCCCGAAAACACTATGCCGGCGTTCCAAGGCGCAGTCGATCTCGGCTTTCAATATGTCGAAACAGACGTACATGCGACTGCTGATGGGGTTCTAGTTGCCTTCCACGACAATCAATTGGATCGTGTGACCGATCAGGTCGGCAAAATCTCCGAGCTCCAGTGGAGCGACGTCCAGAAGGCCTTGGTGGACGGGAGAGAGCCCATACCTCGGTTCGCGGAACTCATGCAGAGCTTTCCGAATTTGAAGGTCAATATTGACCCGAAATCGAACGGCGCGGTGGAACCGTTAATTCGCGAGTTAAAGCATTTGCAAGCTCTTGACAGAGTTTGCGTTGGTGCCTTTTCTGATTCGCGGTTAGGAAAGTTTCACGAAGAATTCGGACAAGAAATATGTCTAAGCATGGGTCCGCTTGAAGTAGTGGCAGCGCGTTTGTCTTCTTGGGGCCTTCCGAAGTCGAGCTTCCGGGCTCGAGCGGCTCAAGTACCCATTCGCCAAGGACCCATACCAATCGTTGACAAGCGTTTCATTGCTCGTATGCATTCACTTGGCATCGCTGTCCATGTTTGGACAATTGACAAAGTAGAAGAAATGAACTGGCTCTTGGACCTCGGCGTCGACGGGATTATGACTGATGTCCCGGCAACCCTTCTTGATGTGTTCAAGCAGCGTGATTTATGGCCGAAAGGTTGAACTGATTGCGATGCTCGACACGACCGTTGTTGAAGAATTTCAAAGGATTGTTGGGACTACCCATGCTTTGCAGGAAGAGGCTTTAACCGCTACTTACACCACAGATTGGACTGGCAGATTTAAAGGTTCGTCACCCATGGTGCTTAGACCTGCCGACACATCTGAGGTTTCCGAACTAGTGAAAGTCGCGCTCAGAGCCGGTCTGAGCATCGTTCCTCAAGGGGGTAACACAGGGTTGGTGGGCGGAAGTGTTCCACTTCATCAGGAAATTGTTATTTCAACCTTACGTATGGATCAGTGCGAACCTGTCGACGCCTTAGCGCAGCAAGTCACAGTCGGCTCAGGTGTGACACTGGCGGATGCTCAATCACACGTCTCCTCTCTCAACCTGGAAATAGGAGTAGACCTAGCCGCTCGGGATAGCTGCACAATTGGTGGAATGATTGCGACTAACGCCGGCGGAATCAATGTCGTTCGCTACGGTCCCATGCGAGATCAGCTCCTGGGAATTGAAGCTGTCTTGTCTGATGGTTCGATAATTAGCCACCTGGAAGGTTTAGAGAAAGACAACACCGGATATAACTTTCCCGGCCTGTTAGCTGGCAGTGAAGGCACACTGGCGATCATCACCAAGGCACGATTGCGTCTACATCCTCGGCTAAGCGAACGCTGCTCAGCCATGATTGCGTTTAGGACTGTAGATGATGCCGTAGTTGCCACATCACAACTACGTGGCGCTCTCCCCACCTTGCAAGCGGTCGAAGTCATATTCAGTGAAGCAATGTCGTTAGTCTCAGACCACATTGGGGCCTCGGTTCCTGTAGGAGCTGGGTCTCAGGCTTGGCTTATCGTCGAAGTAGCCGCTCGCACCGACCCGACAGATGAGTTAGCTACAGCCATCGACAACCTAGGGCCGTTAGCTGTAGACGTGGCAGTCGGCTTGGACACCGCTACGCGAAACGGCTTATGGCAATACCGCGAAAAGATTACCGAAGCTATCGCCACCCAAGGAACACCCCACAAGCTGGACGTGACGCTCGGGGCATCTCGGCTCTCTGAGTTCGTGACCAAAGTTCCTGCATTGGTCTCTGAGGTTGACGGCCAAGCAACCACTGTCATGTTCGGTCATTTAGGAGACGGCAATGTTCACGTGAACATCTTGGGTGCCGATGGGAACGAGCCCAATGAGGGCGTCGATGACGTCGTACTGAACTATGTAGCTCAACTTGGCGGAAGTATCTCCGCTGAACATGGAATCGGAACAGCTAAACGAGAATTTCTCCATCTCAATCGATCCAGAGCTGAGTTAGCAGCTTTTCGCGCGATCAAAAATGGTCTCGACCCGCGAGGAGTACTCAATCCCAATGTGCTCTTGCCACCTGAATACTCATGACTAGCTTCCGCCCCTCGGTACCTTTCGCTACGCGCTACGCACGAAATGGAATGGTGTGTTCGATCGATCATCTTGCTAGCAGCGCCGGGGTATCGGTGTTGCGACAAGGAGGGACTGCAGCAGATGCTGCTATCGCTACTTCCGCTGTATTGGCGGTCACAAGCCAACACATGTGTGGTCTCGGTGGGGATCTGTGGGCCTTGGTTCATGTACCAGGAGAACCGCGTCCTTTTGCATTGAACGCAAGCGGTCACAGCGGAAGTGGGGCCGATCTGGATAGCTTGCGCCGCGACGGTTTCAGAGAAATGCCCTTCCATAAGGATCCTAGGAGTGTCACCATCCCTGGGTGCGTTGACGGCTGGTTTGCTCTTCACCAGAGATTCGGTCGACTTCCCTTGGATCAAATTTTTGCGGACGCAATTGATCTCGCAACTCAAGGTTTCCCAATAAGTGCTGAATGCGCCCAAGCAACAAAGCTTTTGGAGGACATCGATAACACTGACGATTATTTCGTCAACGGGCCGCCGCGACCTGGGGAACTCATTCGGCGCAGCAGTCTTGGTGAAACTTTGGAGAGCATCATCCATGGTGGCCGCGAGGCCTTCTACGAAGGGACATTTGGCGACGAGTTTATTGCCTTCGGCGCTGGTGAATACACGGGCCAAGACCTACAGGAGATCCAGGCAAATTGGGTCGAGCCGCTCGCAGTCGAAGCTTTTGGTCAACGAATTTGGAGTTTGCCACCAAATTCCCAAGGATACCTATGCCTTTCATCAGCATGGATTGCCGATCAGCTTGAAATACCTGCAGATCCCTCTGACCCTCTCTTTTGGCACCTCCTTGCCGAATCAGCGCTCCAAGCGGGTTTTGATCGACCAGATGTGCTCCACCAAGACGCTGATGGCGACTGGCTGTTGAACCCAGAGCGATTACAGCAGCGAGCGTCTGCCATCAGCCCACTACGTACTTCGAGTTTGCCGACAGGCGTTAACGATGGTGACACCATCTATTTGAATGCTGTGGACGCTGATCGCATGGGAGTGTCGTTAATACAGTCGAACGCATCGGGGTGGGGCGCCTTAGCTTTTCTCCCAACATCCAGGATTTCGCTACACAACAGGGGTATCGGATTCTCAGCTAACCCGGATAGCCCTGCCGCATATGGACCCGGCAGGCGTCCCCCCCATACATTGGCCCCGACACTGGTAGAAAATCTCGACGGGACCTTGCGCGCTCTGGTTGGCACAATGGGTGGTGATTCTCAGCCGCAGGTGGTCCTGCAACTGCTAACTCGATTGTTTGTCGCAGGCGAAGACGCGGGGCAGGCGCTCGCTGCACCGCGCTGGCGATTTGCTGGTGCTGCTTCGAATGGGTTCAATACCTGGGCAGACCCAACGGAAGTCATCCTAGAGATAGAAGGCCAACACCCGAGTTTGGTTACCAACTTGGAACGTTTGGGGCACATTGTTAACTCATTGCCTGCGCATAACAGCGCCTTCGGCCATGCGCACATAATCAGCGTTGAAGCAACCGTTTTATCTGGTGCCGCCGAACCGCGGGTTACGGTCTCAGGCACTGCCAGTTACTAAATGGGCGCTATCAGCGGTTCTTCCAACTCATCTCCCGTTTCACGAGAAATGAACTCATCGCCTGTTTGCTGTCTTCCGTCCCCGCAGCAAGAATCTGGGTGCGGTTTTCCATGTCTATGCCGGCACGCAAGCTTGGAATCTCAAGGTTGGACCACATCACTTCTTTGGTCATCCAAACTCCAAAGGGACTGTTGCGCGATATTTCCCTAGCGACCGATAGACACTTTTCCGATAGATCTTCATCCGCGACGACGTTGGTAACAAGACCAATCCGATTGGCTTCCTCTGCATCGATCACGCGTCCAGTAAGCATCAGTTCCCAAGCCCTAGATGCACCGATGAGTCGCGGCAGCATCCAACTAACCCCGATATCGCAACCGGAGATTCCAAGCCGCACGAAAGCAGTCCCAAATTTCGCGGAAGCGCCGCAGTAGCGGACATCGCTAGCGCAAGCCAATGCGAATCCGCCACCAGCCGCAGCGCCGTTTACGCCAGCAATTATTGGTTGCCTTACGTCACGCATGTGATGAACTAACTCGGCTATGTATTGCTGCACGGCCATTCCCTGCTGTTGCTCTCCGAACTCCTCAGTGCCCGGAATCTTGCCGAAGCCTGTTAAATCGAGACCGGCACAGAAACCCCGGCCAGCTCCTGTGATGATGACAGCACGAGTGGAGTGATCGTTGTCGATGACGTCCAACGCTTCATGCAAATCGGTCACTAGGCCATAGGTCATGGCGTTAAGTCGCTCGGGCCTGTTCAGGGTTATTCGCGCTATTCCATCTTCAGGAAAATCAATCTCAAGATTGTCATATGTAGATTCCATGGGGTTGCCTTTTTCCAGAGGCAATCGACACTAGCCCGAATTATGGATCTCTTAGGAGCCTTCGCCGTCGGCAGCCACTTCAATTCGACCTGACCCATGGGATTGAGCGTTACGGCACGCAGCCTCAGCTGCGTCTAAGAGATCTTGTGCGTCCATGGCGTGGGAGGGATAACACGCGACGCCGGCTGAGAGGGTCACAATGTCACGGGAAGGTGATTCGGAGTTCGCGTTTCTGACTCGATCTGCAGCCCACACCGCTCCTGCTTCTGATGTGTCATCTAGGAGGGCAACCAGCGCACCACCGCCTAAATCACAAATAGTGTCTGATTCACGCACGGTGTTGATGATCACTCTGGAAGTCGATCGCATCGCATGCTCTCGCACATAAGGCGCGAAGGATTCGAACTCATCTAGTTCGAAGTAAACGACTGATATTGGTTTTAATGTCCTTCGGGCCAAAGCCATTTTGCGTTCAAGGACCACAGAGAGCACGCGGCCGTCCGGCAAACCGGTGACTGAGTCAGTTATTGAGTCGACGCTCGCTTCGGGTCCGCGCATCAGATTTTGGTCTCTCGTTTCACATCAGGGGACAAAGGATGTGAAATGCAAGGGTGCCAGAGTGTGGCGAGAAGGACAAGGGGGACACCAACAAGAGGGTCAGGATTTATGAATCGCAACTCTCCTTCTGCTCGGGTCGAGACTATGGTCCCTACATGCTTATTGCTCGACACCTCCACGAGGGCAGCATCCGCGTTGCTTCAGTCGTGGATGACGAATTGATTGATCTAGATACCGATCATGATGACCTCCCTCAACTCTTAGCTGCTGGGCTAAACCTTGAAGACTTAACTACAGGTGCACGCACGGCACTATCTGATGCACATCTCTTAGCCCCTGTAGGTGCCCCACCGGCAATTCTCGCCGTGGGCTTGAATTATCGAGCCCACGCCGAGGAGGGCGGCAGAGAAGTACCCACTACACCAGTGATATTCACTAAGCACCACAACTGCATAATTGGTCCTGGCGCTGGTATCCATATCCCGACGATCGCCCCAGAAAAGGTTGATTACGAAGGTGAGTTAGCGATCGTGATTGGCAAACGCTGCAGGCACGTCCCGCGTGATCGGGCCCAGGAGGTAATCGCTGGCTACACGGTCATGAACGACGTAAGTGTCAGAGATTGGCAACGGGCTAGCCCAACAATGCTGATGGGCAAATCTTGGGATACTCACGGCCCTATGGGTCCATGGATGGCTACAAGCGACTCGGTCGATCCACACAATCTGCAGCTAACCACTCGAGTTAATGGCGAAATTCGTCAGGATTCAAATACCGACGACTTGATCTTCGATTGTTTTGACATCGTGCACCATCTTTCCTCAGCCTTCACCCTCGAAGCAGGCACTGTCATTGCTACCGGAACACCTGCCGGTGTAGGGCTGTACTGGGATCCACCCAAGATGCTTGCTGAAGGTGACGAGGTCTCAATAACGATTGAGGGAATCGGCACACTAACTAATCCCGTTATCCCAGAACCTGATACCCAGCTGCTGTAGCTCTCAGCGAAATAGGGATTCAGGGATTTCCACGATCTTCGCCCTCAAATATTCACCTAAGGCCTTTGCCTGAGGGTCCTGCCTGGTTGAAGCAGCGACTCCTTCTTCTAACAGCCCATGGAAAATAAAGTTCAGACTCAGCAAGTTAGGTAAAAGGTAACGATCAATGTGTCTTTCATCTGCCTCGGGCATAAGCGTTTTCAACCTATCGATGGACAGGTAATCAGCTAACCAAACGTACGCTTCCGCAGAGCGAGCAAATATCCCCAGGTTCGCGTTCGGCCCCTTATCTCCAGATCTAGTGCCAAACAATGCCCCTAAAGGTGACGACCTCGTTGCTCCTTGTGGAAGGTCTGGCAATGCAAGTTCTGGGGTACTGATCTCCTGACCATCAAGCGGTGGAGTGCTGTCTATCACTGTGAGTTTGCCGTCGACGACCACCTCCATTGGGACTAGGTCAGAATCAACCAAAGTTGGCCAATACACGCCGAACGGCTGGCCTGCCCCTGGGCCCCCTCCTGTCCCGAACATGCCGGGAATTGAGCAGAGCCCAATTTCAGTTCCAGCATTTGAGAAAGCTCTTCCTACCTTCCTTTCATCAGGATCTTTGACGATAATCTTGTAGACCGCCACTGCCTCTTCATTCGTAGCCGGATTCTCTTTGTGAGTGGGTAGGAATTTACGCACGACTGATTCGTAGTCTTCAGGCCCATATGGGCAGCTATTCCAAAACTGGCGCTCAATTAATTCCGCTTTTGCTTCGATGTCCAATCCGGTCAAACCGATAGAAATTTGGTTTCGAAAACCACCCTGGTAGTTCATCGCTACTTTGAGTTGCTCTGGTGCAGGCTCTCCTCGCGTCCCTGAGATTTTGACGCGGTCTTTATCTACTTCTTCGACCTTTATCGTGTCGAAACGACTAATTACGTCAGGGTTGAAATACCGCTCGCTCTGAATTTCGTAGAGAAGCTGAGAGGTAACTGTCCCAACCGATACTTCGCCTCCAGTTTCATCATGTTTACCAATTACTGAACTACCGTCGGCGAAGACCTCAGCCCACGGGAAACCGGGATACGTTAAATCTTCGATTTCAGTGAAGAACGAATAGTTTCCGCCTGTCGCTTGACCCCCGCATTCAATGACATGTCCTGCAACAATTGCCCCAGCCAATTCATCCCAGTCATCCCTTTGCCAGCCGTGGTGCCAAGCTGCTGGGCCGGCCACCACCGCAGCGTCTGTCGCCCTCCCGGTTACCACTATGTCGGCTCCCTGGTTCAACGCTTCGACGATTCCCCAACAGCCGATATATGCGTTTGCTGTGACAATGCGCTCTGCAAGGTCACCTAATGGTTGTCCGGTATCAAGGTGCGGGAAATCGTTCCCCGAGTCCATGAGCTCGACCAGCCTCGGAGTTAAGTCATCGCCGGCCACATAGGCAATCGAAGGGTTAAGACCTAATCGGTCCGCCACTTCCTGGACTGCGTCAGCGCAGCCTTCCGGGTTTAAGCCACCGGCATTAGTGACGACTTTGATCTCTCGGTCAAGGCACTCACCCATGACGTCTTCCATTTGGGTTACAAAGGTCCGGGCGTAGCCTCCCCCTGGGGCTTTAGTTCGAATCCGAGACAAGATGAGCATCGTTAGTTCTGCCAGCCAGTCCCCCGTCAGTGCATCGATGGGTCCACCATGAACCATTTCCTTCGCCGCTGATAATCGATCTCCGAAAAAACCACTGCAATTAGCAATTCGGATTGGTTGGTCGCTTGAGGCTGGCATTCTTTTCTCCTCCTAGATAACTCCTCCTTACGGTAATCGAATCAACGTGGATCCTCCTAAGTGCAGAGATCCTCCAACACAAAGACATGTGTTCTGACAGAATGACTCCATGGCTAACCCTGTTCTGCTCTTACATGGTTTCACTGGTTCGGTTGAGTCCACCTGGGCACCGACAGGCATCATCGAACTTCTGACCGATGCTGGGCGCGAAGTAATCGCCTGGGACCTTCCCGGTCATGGGTCAGCCGAAAAACATCACGATCCAGCTGCTTACGCAGATATGGAAAAAGATCTAGTGGCTCGTCTTCCCGAAGGGCCAGTAGACGGGGTTGGATTTTCGATGGGTGCTAGGACTCTTCTTTGCATGGCTGCTATTGCTCCTGACAAGTTCGGAAAGCTCGTAGTTTCCGGCGTGGGAAGAAACCTATTTGAACGTGACGAAGAGCAGGCGGAACGAATCGCTAAAGGAGTGCAAGGAGAGGCTGACGACGACGATGTACATGCTCAAACCTTTGCTCGCTACGCGGCAGAACCAGATCAAGACGGCGTTGCTTTAGCCGCTTTCATGCGGCGAAAGCATCATCCACTTGGTGAAAATGAATTTGCCCAGATCACCCACCCCGTCAGAGTGGTGCTCGGGACTGAAGATTTCGCCGGACCGGCCGACCCCTTATTGAACGCTCTCACAGACGCTACCTATAGCGAGTTACGTGGATGCGATCATTTCGCTACGCCGAAAAACTTTGGATTCATCGATGCCGTCCTGGAACACCTCGAAGCCTTTTAGTTCTGTTAACTAACCCCAGTGGTCGCTAGGGCATTACCAAGTATGGAAGTGGATCCACGGTGGCACCGTTCAACCAGAGTTCCATGTGGAGATGGGCTCCTGTAGACACCCCGGTTGACCCTACGAAACCAAGAGAGGCTCCTACTTCCACTTCTTGGCCGGGTTCAACCTTTGAGTCCTTTAGGTGGCCATAGACCGACGCGACTTGTTCTCCATGATCAACTATCACCGTTGTGCCGTATGCGGCCAGATCCGCGACTGCTATGACAGTTCCACCCGCTACAGCCAATGCTGCACCTCCCGAGGTTCGGTTAGGTCCTATGAAGTCGACGCCGTTATGGATTGACAGTTCTCCCCAAACCGGGTGCCGACGCCAGCCGTAGCCAGACGTCTTGACTGGTTCAAGCAGCGGAGACCCTAGGGACTGTAGTTGTGGGGACTGGTAGCTCTGACAGGCTTGAGAGTGAGAAATGAGTTTCTGAATATAGGCGGCGTCCAGCGCAGCTGAATGTTTTGAAGGCGAATCGCTTGGTATCTCAACGGCTGTTCGCAAGAGGACCGCTCCGGCCCCTGAAACTGACATGTCAGAAACTGGCCAAGGGTCACAGGTAGCCGTCTTGGCGAGCGTGGAGCTTCCAAATGCACTGATCTGACCATTGGAGTGCACCAGTGAGTAACCATTTCCATCAACCGTCGGGATCATTCCTGCGAAAGGATCCCTAAATCCTCGACCTGGTCCTGAACCGTAGAAGCCGGCGTCACCAAAGGTGAAGATCCCTCCGTCGTCGGCGAGAAGCCAGTAGCCCAAGCTGGATCTTGTTGAGAGCATGCCTACGATCGGTCTGTTAAGTACCAGATTTCCTGTTGATCCATAAAAGACGGCATCCCCGAACGAAAAAACGCCGCCATCTGCAGCAACAAGCCAATAACCGGCGCCAGTCGTAGAAGCAGCCATGTCGACAATGGGACTGTTAAGAACGAGTGCTCCAGTGGATCCGTAGAACGCTGCATCCCCGAAGGAAAAGATGCCTCCATCGCTAGCGACCAGCCAATAACCATTTCCTGTCTCGGTTGATGCCATGCCTACCAGTGGTTTATTTAGCGTTACCGCGCTCATATCGCCGAAATGACTTGCGGCTCCAAAATTCAGGACCGTGCCATCTGAAGTTGCTATCCAGTAGCCGCTCCCATCAGGCCGGGAGGTCATCGCTGTGACCCCAGATGCCACCGATAGTTGGTCGGGCTGCCCATAGCTAGAAGCACCACCTGCGGTTTCCAGCTTTGCCGCGTTGGCTGGACCTCCAACCAAGAGCGCTACTACCGCAAGCAAGCATGAGAAAAATATCTTCGGCACGAAGCGTCAGTTTGCCGGGTTATTCCTCAGAAGTGAAGGACCCATGTAGTTTCGTTTGCGTGGCGAACGTTCTTGTTCTTGAACCTTGGTATCAAGGCTCTCATCGAAGTTGGGTTGAAGGCTGGCGTTCAAATAGCAGACACACCATCGACGTAGTCGATGGTTTCGACTCAGGCTGGCGTCGTTCTCTTGTGACCGCGCCAACACGTTTTGCTGAAGCAATCAACGAAACGCGTCAACCCATTGACGCACTAGTAGCTAGCACTCCAATAGATCTCGCAACCGTTTTCGGCCTTGTCCATCGATCTAAGCGACGACCACCGACCCTTCTTTATATGCATGAGAGTCAAATCGGGTACCCACCAGGTCCAAAGGGTGGCCAACCTTATCGGGCGATGATTAATGATTGGAACGCTATAACGAGCGCCGACTGTATAGCGGTTGCCACCCAATTTCATGCTGACTTATTAGTAGAACAGATGCCTGGCTTCGCCGACGGGCTCGTTCATGGCTCTGGGCCGAAGATTAAATCAGTACTCGATAGTGTCCACGTTTTACCTGTGGGGATTGATATCTCAGGACTTCGCCCGATAACCCTTGGTGGACCGATCAGAGTTTTGTGGAACCACCGTTGGTCGCATGACAAAAATCCGGGCGAATTCGTCCATGCCGTAACTATTTTGGCCGCTGAAGGGCACGAGTTTGAACTGTACGCGCTTGGTGAGGTGGAACCTGGTGGCGAAAAGGCGTATAGGCGCCTAAAGAGCCATCTTGCTGATCGCGTTCTTTTGTCGGGACGACAAACCTATGACATCTACCGCCAGGCCCTATGTCGCAGCGACGTGGTCATTTCGACCGCACAACATGAGTTCTTCGGCCTTGCTGTTGCTGAAGCTATTGCCGCTGGAGCAAGGCCTCTGCTCCCGGATCGACTCGCCTACCCAGAGATAGTCCCCGACGGCTTATCCTCGAAATTTCTTTACCGTGGGTCTTTCGAAGACTCTCTCCGTTTAACCCTGGCTCAATCTAGAGACGAGATTCATCGCTATAGACAAGAAACCATGGCGTACGTTTCCAAGTTCAGTTGGCGCGCTATGGCGCCCCAATACGATTCACTCATTGACGAAATGTTGGCAGCCACTTCATGATCCTCGTCGACACGCCAATCTGGCCATGGAGAGGTGGTCTGTGGGGCCACATGGTGTCGGATGTTTCATTTCATGAACTCCATCAGTTTGCCCAGCAATTGGGTAAGCGCCGCATTGGGTTTCAGGCCGATCATTACGATATCGATCAAGTCGACTATCAGCGGGCTGTTGAAATGGGCGCCACAACGATCGATAGTCGGGAACTGGTTCGACGCCTCCGAGATTCCGGGTTAAGGCGCAGAACTAAAGGACCACAATGGGAGATCGCCTACCAGTCCAAGGACACTCAGTCTTTCGATTCTCTGATCGAAATCGTCCAAAACGCTGTTAGCTCAGAGGCTGACTGTTTGCGTCTCCTTAACGTACTGAGGTCTGCCAACTCTAATCCCGAGGTTCGTGACGCACTGATCGTCCAACGCGCTGGGGCTTCTGCGCTGGTGTTGGAATTTGATGAAGGTCCTGAACTAGATACAGCCGGTCTTGACCTATTTGTTGAGAATAAATCTCAGGACACAGCCGTCTTCGAGTTGATCATCGGCAATTGTTAGCAAGAGCCGCCATTTTGATCGAGATTCAGTCTGTCTCTTCTCCTTCGGCCGCTTCGTCATCTAACAGATCTGACTCGATGAGTTCATGGCGTCTTATGTAGGTCGACACAAAGGCTTGGACAGTGGCTGCAACTGGTACCGCAAGGAGGGTTCCCACGACTCCTAGCAAGGATGCACCCAAAATCACGGTCCCGAAGGCAACTGCTGGGTGGATATTCATTGTCTGTGACGTGATTCGCGGGGCAAACAAGTAATTTTCTAGCTGTTGATAAATGGCTATTGCTAACAAGACCCAGAGCGCACTAATTGGTTCGTTTAGTAGGGCGATCAGAATCGGGAGCAGGCCGGCTAAGTAAGTCCCTGCGACCGGGACGAATTGCGACATGATGCCAACCCATAATGCCAGCGGTACTGGTGAAGGCACTCCCAGAAGAGCGAAGATGAGCCAGTGGACCAGGAAAGCGGCTAAGCCCAGCAACGTTCTCGAGTAGATGTAGGCGCCGGTCTTGTCGATCGCTATTTCCCAACCTTTCAACATCAGCGCCTGCCTTTTGGGGGATAACGCAGAACATAGAAGTCGACGGAGTTTCGGGCCGTCAGCAACGAGGTAGAAGGTGAAAAGTAGAACGGTCAATGTTTGAAAGATCAGTGACATCAAAGCCGTTCCTATGGATACCAAATCTCCAGCGATGTTAGAAGCCAATCGCGCGGCGCTACCCCCACTTGAAAACTCTGCAACTAGAGCGTCCGTCTCTAGGACTATTCCAAATCGAGCTTCCAGCCATTCCTCTATCTCCCGTATGTACCCGGGCGCTTCCGCTGTCAACTTGGTGATTTGGTCAGCAAGTACCGAACCCATCGCATACAGAAAGCCACCGACCGCTAGGAGTATTAGGGCGAACATTGAAAGTGTTGCGGGTCCACGTCGCCAACCTCGACGGGCTAGCCAGTTCACAGCGGGTTCAATTGCAAAGGAGAGAAACAAAGAAACGAGGATGACGATAATCAAAGAGCGCACTCGAAAAAGCATCCATACGAGGGCCGCTACGAGGGTCGCTCCTCCCAGAAATATGGCGGTGGCTCGCGGCACCCATTGAGGCATCTTCTCTGCTCGTTCAGTCATAGTGAACTCATAATGTCTAGGAGGTTGTTATGTATTATCCCATTTGATGCGATGCCGTTGATCGAGTCAGGGTCGGCGCTTAAGTCGAGGTTCGCTTCGCCATTAAAGTCAGTAAATTTTCCTCCGGCTTCTTCCAATATCACCGGCATTGGTGCGAGGTCCCATGGTGAACAGATGGGGTCGATCATTGCGTCGGCTTGTCCGGTCGCCACTAGGTAATATCCGAACGCATCTCCCCAGGTTTTCATCAGAGCCTTTGACCTTTTTAAGGCCACAAGGGCAGAGTCCGAGAAGGTGTCATAACTACTTGTGTTCACTAGAGCTCCATCGAGCTCAGAAACCGTACTCACTGAACAGCGTTCGCCGTCATGCCAACATCCCATTCCGCGCGCGGCCGCAACTGTTGAGTTCAGGGCGGGCAGATGTATTACGCCCACGAGGGGGCCAGAGTCATCGACAACGGCAAGAAGCGTGGCGTAGAGAGGCACTCCTCGTACGAATCCTCGAGTCCCATCTATGGGGTCAATGACCCAGGTCATGTTGCCCGGTTCGAATAATCCACCTTCTTCTTCACCTACTACCGAGTGACTCGGGTGCAGTCGTTGGAGCTCATCTCGAATGAATCGTTCCGCTCTCCGATCGGCGTCAGTTACCTCGGATCCATCTAGTTTGGATTCGATTTGCAGACCTGAGCGGCGAAACCATTCGAGCGTCAAAGCGCCAGCTGCTTGTGCCAATTCGCTGGCCTCGGTCAGTAAGCGTTCGAGAGAGACGGTCACGGCTCATATGCCTTTACTGTCATGTTCATCACTCGAAGTTGGGAGGGCGTTTTTCGAAGAAGGACGTAACCGCCTCTTTCTGGTTTGGTGAACCAATCAAGGCTCCGATGTGTTCTCGCTCCGCGGCAAAGCGTTCTGCAGTGGAGCGTTCTGGTAATCCGTTCAGGATCGTTTTCATCCGTCGAACGGCCTCAGGATTCTTTCCAGCGATCTCTCCAGCTAACTCCATCGCTGAGCCATGAGGGTCATCGCTCACCCGCGTAGCGACGCCAAGTTCGACAGCTTCCGCTCCGGAAATCATTTTGCCCGTGAAATACATTTCTTTCGCCACATCCAGGCCAACCACAGGTGGCAGTAGCACCGAAGCCCCCATGTCTGGTACGAGGCCCCACCTAATTTCCAGAACCGACATTTTGGTGTCTGGGTGAACGATTCGTATGTCAGGTCCCATCGCTATTTGAAAGCCGCCCCCTAACGCGTGGCCTGATATAGCTCCAATCACTGGAACCTCTAATTCTTGCCATACCCAAGCGGCCTGTTGTCCAAGGTGGGTGATCCGACCTTCTAGATGATCTACAGATCCTCCGTTTTGATCATCTTTCTCATCGGTTCCCATTGCTTGGAATGATGAAAAGTCTAGGCCGGCACAAAAGGACCTACCTTCGCCACTGAGCACTACCGCTCTCACCTCTGAACGCTTTTTGAGGTTTTCTCCTGCGTCTACAATCGCCCGGAACATTGCGTTGTCGAGCGCATTCAGTTTTTCTGGTCGGTTTAGGCGCACGTCAGCGACACCATCTTTGATGTTCACCGTTACTCGCTCAGACATCAGTACCCCTTCATTAGGTCATAACAGTGTGCCCACTGCGGCCCTACCGGATCAATTGCTAAAACGAACTTAATTTAACCAAGGCCAGCGCCGAACCTTTTGGAGTGGTTCCGGTGGGCCTTGAGTCCCGACTGGGAAGGTCAACACTGGAACTGTCAACTCTCTAGCTATCCGTTCCGCAGGAAATAAAACCAGCCTCGATGTGGCTCCTTGAGGTCGTTCCGCAAACAAAATCACCATGTCAGCCTGAACCTCGGATGAAGTTCGCACGACAGCGCCTGTGAAGCTTTCATTGCGTAACGTACGGAACTCCACTTCTACGTCCTTGGTCGCGCATTGGGCCAGTAGCTTTTTGACTGCTTCTGATTCCGGTTCTTCAGGCTGATACACAACCAACCGAGATCGCCACCGAGCAGCAATATCGATCAACCATTCAGGTATCTCTGCCTTCATCGACGAAGCAACCAAGACCCGACTAGGTAAATCAACTTGTGTGGGGTCCGTCGGTCCAGTTTCGGCCTCACTACCTGAGCCTTGAAGGTCCTTCGCAACAAGTAATGGTCCTACAAGTTCGAATAGGACCACGGACCCAAGTACTACGGTCGCAGCTTCTGCGCCGGGGGGTCCTAGCACTTCGCTTGCTAAAACCGCTAACCCGACAGCAACTCCTGCCTGGGGGGTGAGATTGACGCCTAGGCGCAGAGCAATCCTCCAACCTAAACCTCCAAATAAGCCGCCGATCAGGCCGCCGATAATCTTTGCTCCGACTCTTACGCTTATGTAAACAACCCCAACGACGCCGACACCGCCAATGTCGTCAAGGTGAATGGATGCACCTGCAAGAGCGAAGAACAGCAGATATAGCGGTTGTTCGATAGTTCGAACAGTCCGAAACAAGCGCAGAGAAAATGCTTCGGGAGATACTGAGGCGGCTGTTGCCCCTGCCATCAATGCCGCAAGTGGGAGCGAAATGTTTAACCAATCGGCAACTGCCCAGCCTAGAAGTATGTGAACAAGAACGAATAGGAGGAGTTCTCCAGACGTTTCAATTTGAAAGCCAAGCCGAGATATAAACCAGCCTCCTAAGAGACCGAGGACAGTTCCGCCGATACCTAATTGGATGAAATCAATTACAGCTGCGGATATATCGGCATCTTGGTCGGCCAAGATGGTCGCTATCGGCAACACAGCTGCGAAAGTTGTCGTTGCTAACGCGTCTGAGACGGCATGGGTGCCCACTACTCCTGTTGCATAGTCTCCTTTGGCTTTTACAGAACTAACGATATGAGCAATTGTCATCGGTGCCCCAGCCCCAGCTAACGCGGCCAACACCAGCGCTACTGACCTGTCGGCCCCCACTGCTCGAGTGGCCCAAAAAACCAGGACAGCACTCAATACGTATTGAGTTGCCCCTGTTGTTAATGTCCACTTTGCCGCTCTCAGAGCCCTCGTAGACACCCGCTCGCCGATGACGAACATCAAAATAGCCAGCGCTATCTCCGTAAGTGGCCGTAAAGATGAAAGCTCATGCTCGCTTACCAGTTCAATTCCTGATGGCCCTAGTAACGCACCCACTATTAAGAAACCGACTAGCTCGGGGAGGTGCCGTCGCGCTAGCAGTCGGCTGGCTAAATAAGCCAGCCACGCCAGAACAGCGAACGCTCCAAGAGTTTCTGTCATCGCCGCGACGCTACCGTCCGTTGTGGCATCTACATGGACTTTGGGTCGATTTTTAGGATCCGACTACAGGCTCGAAAGATGGGTCTCGCTTTTCGACGAAACTCGCAACGCCTTCCTTGAAATCCGGCCTTTTCAGTGACTCAGCCATCACACGGTTAGATTCTTCTAGGGATTCGGTTCGCGCCATATCCAGTTGGCTCCAAATCTGGTTCTTCATTTGGGCCATTGACCATGGTGCGCTGTAGCGACCCAATTCTCGTGCGTACTCCATTGTGGCGTCGACGAGTTCATCTGCCGGCAGCACTCGACTTACGACTCCCATATCTTTAGCCTCTTCTGCCAGGAAGACTCGTCCAGACATCAAGATGTCAAGAGCATTAGATGGCCCAACTACGCGCGGCAACATATAGGAAACGCCGTGTTCCGCGATCAGACCGCGTCGAGCAAATGCGCTCGTAAATTTCGCTCCTTCAGCAGCGAAACGAATGTCGCACATCATTGCGTGGACGAATCCAAGACCGGCACACGCCCCGTTTATCGCTGCAACAACCGGCTTCGGAATAGTGAGCGCATAATCATGTCGCTCATTACGCAGCTTCGGCGCCGATTCTTCTTCTCCGTCACGTGCCCCTATGCCCTGCAGCATGTCCATGTCAGCGCCGGAACAAAATCCTCGGCCTGCACCAGTAACAACAATTGCTTTGGCTTCAGCTGATCCGGACGCTCGGTCAAGCGCGTCGAAGTACGCCGAGCCCAACTCGCCTGTCCAGGAATTCAGACGTTCAGGACGATTCAGTGTGATCAGGGCCACACCGTCAATCTCGTCGTAAAGGACTACATCACTCATATCAGGCCCCTTTGGCTAGAGACCACACCATACCTGTTAGAGCGACCTTGCTTCAGCGGTAGTTACGAAGCGACAATCTCTTCGATTTCGACGGTCTCCATTACGTCACCGACTTCGATACTCAGAGCGACGTCCATCCCGTTCGACACGAAACCAAACAGGTTGTAGGAGGGCGCGAGTTTCGACCGACAGTCGTCAATGCAAATGAAGAACTGGCTGCCATTGGTATTGGGCCCGGCATTAGCCATGGCGACCGCTCCTAAAGTGTATTCACCAGTCACCGGTTCGTCATCAAAGCGATATCCAGGTCCGCCGGTCCCTGTTCCTTCCGGGCAGCCGCCCTGTACAACGAAGTCTGGGACGACGCGGTGAAAGGTCAAGCCGGTGTAGTAGCCATCGCGGGCTAGGTTCACGAAGTTGTTGACTGTGTTCGGCGCTAATTGAGGGTCAAGGTCCATCACTATGACTCCCTTGTTGGTTTGGAGAGTCACTCGATAGGTCGCTTGTTCGTTGATATTCATCTGCGGTGCTGAAGCCATGGCAGCACCCTACCGTCAGAACGGCAAAAGCTGTCAGTCGGTTGACCTCAGAGTCATACCCGCTAGTTCACCGGTGTGTTGGCCGTCTTCCATGAATACCTTTCCATTCACGATTGTCGCGTTGTACCCAGCGCCGCGTTGGATGTATCGGCCAGCGCCTCCTGGAAAGTCGTGGACGTATTCCGGGCCGGTGAGGGAAAGTTTCTCAAAATCGATGACATTTATATCGGCGTAGGCACCTTCAGCTATTCGACCTCTGTCTGCCAAGCCAAAGAGGTCTGCGGTATCTGATGTAATTCTCCGAACACCTTCTTCGAGCGTAAAAAATTCGGTGTCACGGACCCAATGACTGAGGAAGTAGGTGGGCTGACTTGAATCCATGATCTGGCCGACGTGAGCACCGGCGTCAGCTAGGCCCATGACTATGGCTTCGTCTTCCATCATCGTTTCGATTGCGTCGTAGTCTTGGTTAAGGATTGGGAGAGACAGCATCACAGATCCGTTCGAGCGGTCAGTTTCAGCCAGGAAGTACTCGACTGGCGTGACGCCGGCCTGAGCAGCTTTTGCCTCCAGAGTGCCATCTGCTCCCACTCGATAATCGGGGTCTTCTGCGTCCAGCAGGTAGAGCCGACTCAGATCCACCATCGCGCTGCCGCCGCCGTGGATTTGTTCAGGGTTGTTGGCCTCGTCAATAAGCAATCGACGCGACTCTGGGTCCCGGATAAAGGCAAGTCGTTCTGAGAGATCCATGTCTTGCATGGATTTCCATGTTTGACCCGCGCGCGCCCATGGAGTGCGGTTTTGAATTCCAAGAACAACGCCGATCGGGCGGCAGGTCGTCTGGGGTCTAAGTTCCGCTCCATTCGCGTTTTCAGAAGCTACTTCGGCTAGTGCCACGTCACTCATGTCTGGACGGACTGCGTTGTAGACCAACCCGAAGGTTGAAGGGCGGCCGCTGCGACGAGTGATTTCTCCAAGGGTCCGGATTTCATGCTTGAGTCCTGCCCAATCCGCCCCTGCTTTTTCGAAACGTGGAGCCGACTCGAAGACTCCTCTGCCGTGACGGCCAAGAACGTCAGCAAAGGCGAAGAGCTCATCGTCGTCGGCAAAGGTTCCGGGAATGGGTCGGCCATCTGGTGTTCTATGCAGCAAGGTCCGCGAGGTTGAAAATCCGAGAGCTCCTGCGCCTATTGCTTCGTCAACTAGATCACACATTTTTGCGACTTGTTCGGCGCTAGCTGGCTCTTCATCAAGGCTCTCCTCTCCCATCACATTCCATCTCACGGCCACGTGGCCGACCATTCCTCCGACATTTATGCCCTTAGGTAAGCCATCCAGGAACGAGAGGTATTCGCCGTAGGTCCGCCAGTCCCATGGCAATCCTTGGAGGATTGCTTCACGCGGAATATCTTCTACCGATTCCATCATTTCCGCTAGGTGAGAAATGTCTTCGGTCTTCACAGGAGCAAACGTCACTCCGCAATTGCCCATCACCACCGAAGTAACTCCGTGCCAACAAGAACTTGAGCCGATTGGATCCCAGGCAAGCTGCGCATCTAGGTGAGTGTGGATGTCAACGAACCCGGGTGTCACTATCTTTCCGGTGGCATCTATTTCGCGGACGCCTCGACCTGTTACCTCACCGACCGCGACAATCCGGTCCGCCTTGATAGCCACATCTGCTGTTCGGGCGACCTCTCCGGTGCCATCGACGACTTTGCCGCCCCTAATCACAATGTCAAACTCGGTATCGGCCATCGAGACCCTCCATTTAGTCTTTGCAACCTCACGCAATCGTTACAAAATATCGTGCATAGTTCCTGCTCCAGACTAACCGGTCAAGCAAAGCGACACGTCGAGCTGAACAGATGTACCCTCATCGTTACAAACAAGACCCAACAGCATTCCGGGACGGGAAGCTCCTCAAGAGGTAACGAAGTGAAGATGGCAAACAGAAAGATCCACGTAAAGAAACTCGGCGGCCTTCTTTGCGCCTTGACTTTCGTAGCTGCGGGCTGCTCCCTGAGTAGCACTGCGAGCGACTCGACGACCACCCTTCCAAGCGTCACGACGACGGCACTCTCCACAGATGCCGCAACCACAGACGATGCGGCATCAACCTCTGGGGATATACAAACCGCAGCTGAAAGGTACGGATCTGAGACAACGACTCCTCCGACGCTCACGAACGCCGACACCATCACAACTGCTGGTTTAGGACCTGTTCGGATCGGACAGACCCTGGCAGATGCCGAAGAAGCAGCCGGAGTGACATTTAACGCAGCATCAACCGGTAGTGAGAGCTGTCAGTACTACACGCCGGCAGCCGGAGCCACGGGTGCTTCGTTCATGGTTGTTAACGGCGAGGTAGTGCGCGTCGATATTTCAAGTGGTCCGATAACGACAAAATCTGGATACGGGATCGGGTCAACAAAGGACGCTATTAAGACTGCATTTGGGAGCAAGATCCAGGAGTCATCCGCTGGCGACTACCTGACTTTCGTTCCCGTTACCGATGGCGACAATCTGATGAGGGTCATCTGGGAGCTTGATGCCAGTGGTGTCGTGACCTCCTTGCGAGTTGGCCGAACCTCACACGTGACTCCAAAGATCGGTTGCTCGGACGGCTAGCGGTGTGGTCAGCTGTCGACTCTGCTCCAAAAGTTGGTGACGACGTCGATCCATAGCTGAGTCGTCAACGCTAGCGAGTCAACATCAACGCGTTCGTCGTGCCCGTGGAACCGGTCCATAAAGTCCGACGAATTTACCCTGTCGCTGAATAATCCCGCTCCGTAGGCTATCGACCCTCTATCCCGATAGAAGCGAGCGTCGGTGGCCCCGACGATTAGTGACGGGATCAATGGAGCGCCAGGATGTGCTTTTTGCATCATCTCCTGCAGCAGTTGCCACATCGGTGTATCGGTTGAGGAAAAGGTGGCCGGATCATCGTGAATTGGCCGAACTTCGACCTCATCGAACAAATCACCTAGCGCTTCTCGAAGGTGTCGATCCACTTGGTCGCTGTCACCTGGGGCTGTCCGAATGTCGACATCTATTTCGACAGAGTCAGGGATGACATTCGTTTTAACGCCGCCGTGGACGACATTGGGAGAGAACGTCGTATGACTGCAGGCATGGAGATGTTTTGCTAATCCAGGTGACTCCAAATTCGAGATTGCATCCCAGACCGACTCTGGGTTCAGCAGCGCATCTTTGGTTTCGTCGTCAAGTTCTAGCGTCGAAATCTGATGTTGCCACATTTCTGTCAACTTGGCAGCAGGGCGGTACTCCCCCAGTCGTCTGATAATTTCAGCAGCTTTCAAGACTGCGTTATCTGAACCAAACGGCATTGAACCATGTCCAGGTGTTCCCTTGACGGTCAGCCTTCGCCAACCCAGGCCTTTTTCCCCGGCCGCCAAAGTGATCTTTTTCCCGTCTGGCGTTTCAGTTGGAAGACCACCAAATTCGGTCAAAACATAATCGGCTGCCATCGCATCCCAATGGTTCTCGGCCATCCACTTAGCGCCGTAGGTTCCACCTGCCTCTTCGTCGGCAACGCCGAAGTAGACCAGATCTCCTTTCGGTCTGAAGCCACTGCGCGCCAAGTGCCGAAAGGCAACGGCCATCGATGAGGTCAAGTTGAGCATGTCAACCGCGCCACGCCCCCAAACTTCCCCATCGATTAGTTCACCGCCGAAAGGATCACGACTCCACCCTTCTGGACTAACTGGAACTACGTCTGTATGTCCCATGAGGCATAGGGATGGTGCCGACGGTTCGGTCCCCTGGATCCGAGCAACCATCGATCGCCTACCCGGAAGACAGTCGAAGCGTTCAAGCTCGACTCCCGGTCCTTCTAGAAAGTGTTCCAAAAGGTCACTATTTCGGATTTCCTCTCCCGAATCACTCTGCCCGGTGTTGACACATTCGTGACGAATTAGCTGCTGGAGCAGCTCTACAGTTTCGTTGGTTAGTTGGTCGTCGGTATGGCTGAGGTCACTCATATAGGAGATGCTAGGGAAGAAGTGACTAGGCAGCCAACACCGCTCAGTACTACCTTCTCCTTATGGTCGAAATTTCCTCGCTCGAAGGATTCCGCGAACAAGCTGCCGAATTTATCGCCAGGGCTGTCGACTCCGGTGATGCTTGTCCGGCGTATGGAGCAATTCTGCCCCCTCACCTGCACCAACAAGCAATGCATTGGCAACGCTTTTGTTTCAATGAAGGTTGGGCGGGAGTGCATTGGCCAGTGGAGTACGGCGGGATGGGCTTGAGTCCGCAACACAACATTGTCTGGCACGAAGAGTGTGCGATTTCTGAAGTCGCTCCCTACCTCAACCTGCAAGGGATCGTTCTTGCCGGTGAAGCTATCCTGCGATCCGGCACCGACCAGCACCGTGAGCGCTTTCTTCGTCCTACTCTGAGTAACGAAATTTTGTGGTGTCAACTATTTAGTGAGCCCGGAGCAGGTTCAGATTTAGCAGGCCTTCAGACCTCAGCTGTCAGGGATGGTGACCATTTCATCCTGAATGGGCAGAAGGTCTGGTCCTCCAATGCCCAATTCGCTCAATACGGCATCCTGATGGCGCGAACCGATTCAGAGCAGCCAAAACACAA
>SGYJ01000019.1 GCA_004214275.1 Acidimicrobiales bacterium
GAGGATTTGTAAGTGTCATCCCTGGGGCGGGTGGGGTTATGACCCTGTACCTGCATCAACTCAAAGAGTTGAGGTCTGATGTTTGACTTAATTGCACGTGTCTTAGCTTGGTTCTACGACTTTTCTGGCAGTTATGCGATTTCCATTGTCCTGTTGACGTTTTTGATCATGTTGATCTTGACGCCTTTGACACTCAAAGGCACGCGCTCGATGATGCGTATCCAACAGTTACAACCTGAGTTGAAACGAATACAAACTCAACATAAAGGTGATCGACAGAAAATTAATGAAGCAACCATGGCTTTGTATCAACAGCATGGTGCAAATCCCTTAGCTGGCTGCCTTCCTACCCTGGTTCAACTTCCAGTATTTATCGTCCTCTACCGAGTCATTAACGGCATGACGAAGATGGGTGGTGACGGAGTTCCTGACCCGTCTTATTTGAAGAAAGAAACAGATCTTTACCAGGATTTAGTTGCCGACAACGGTGAGATGGTTTCTTTCGGGATTGATTTATCAGAAGCAGCTAAAGACGTAATACAAGCCAATTTCATGGACGGTCTCCCGTACCTAGGGCTCGTGGCGATTACCTTTGTCTTGTCTTTTCTCCAACAAGCGCAAATGAAAGCCCATCGCGGAGATGCTGCGGCACAAAACCCGCAGATGGAAATGCTGATGAAAATCATGCCGTACATGTTGCCCATCTTCGCGTTTTTGGTTCAGGCAGCTCTCGGTGTTTACTTCATTGCGTCGAGCCTGTATCGAATAGCCCAGCAGTCCTTTATCCATAAGACGATGAAACCGGTCACGACTGACGCTACCCCTATTGAAACCGAGGCCACCCCGATCGAGACAGAGTTGATCGATGAGGAAACCCCTGTCAAAGAGGTGCCGAACCAACGTTCAAAAAAAGCGGTAGCTGCTCAGGACGAACGTCGCAAAGCCCGCGAGGAACGAAGCAAGCAACGAAAATCAGGACGACGGTCTCCCTCTCCAAAGAACGAATCACCTAAGACACAAAAATCGAAAAACGAAGCGGAACAGAACCCAATTCAATCTAAGCGGACCTCTGGTGACGGGCGCACAAAGAAGCGGCGCAAATGACGATGGATTGGATAGTCACTACAGGAGCGACCGTTGAAGCAGCAGTTGACACTGCTTTAGATGAGTTGTCTGTAACCCAGGAAGATATTGAATTCGAAGTCCTTCGAACTCCAAAGAATTCACTCTTTGGATTTCGGCGAAATCAAGCTCAAGTGCGAGCACGTGTTCGTCCTATGGAGCCCCCAGCTAAACGAGAGTGGCGAAGACCCACTAAGTCAGACAAGCGTAAAAAGGTGAGGAAACAAAGCCAGAACGCTAAGACGAGACCTACCCGAGAAGGAAATAAAAAACGCCCTCAAGCTGCTGGAAGCAGTCAAAACAAAAAGACAGGTAACTCCGGCCGGAAAGAAAATAGGCCAGCCGCGAAAGGACCTTCTCACAAGAACGGACAAGCTCGAGAGGCAGCAAGTATCAGGAAGAGGACTATTAACACTAGTCCACAATCATCGAACATACGTTCGACTGATGATGAACATGAATCCCCTCAGTCTGAGCCTCCAAAGGTTCGGCGTACTAGAAAGATCAACCACTAGGGAGCACTTCCCTTTAATAGAAGCAGGAGACTGCGATGACCACCGAAATGAATGTCGAAGAACAACAGCAGTTGGTTGGCGAGTTCCTACAAGGACTTGCTCAATCATTTGGCATCAAAGCCAATGCCGAAAATGTGTCCTCTGACGAAGATAGCTTTGAAGTCAACCTGACTGGTGATGACAAAGAGCTCGGATTGTTGATTGGGCCCAAAGGTAATCACCTCGTTGCAATACATGAGGTGTCCAAGACCATGTTGCAACGGCGACTCCCAGGAGTTAACCGAGCCCGTATTCGCGTTGATGTCGGCGGGTATCGAAGTCGACGCAGAGAGGCTCTCAGTGCCTATGTGCAAGAGTTGGCTAAGAGTGTTGCTGACGAAGGAGTCGAAAAGGGCTTGGAACCAATGAACGCCGCAGATCGAAAAGTCGTTCACGACACAGTTAACGAAATCGCTGGCGTTGGAACCATTTCAGTTGGCGATGAACCTAGGCGACGTGTAGTTCTTGTTGTCTCTAGCGACTGAGACATTCCGTGAGCTCCCCGCAGCTCGTAGAGGTCCTAGAGAGAGCGCAGATCCTAGGACATATTGGACCAGGAGAAATTGACAGCTACGTCAAACATGCCGTATCTCACCTTTCGGCAGCTGATCCGGCGTATGGAGCGAGTTGGTGCGATTTAGGTTCAGGCGGCGGACTGCCTGGGCTTATCGTCGCAGTTGAAAGACCGGATCTGAGATTGACCTTGTTAGATCGTTCATCGACACGGGTTGAATTTCTTGAACAAGCCGTGAGGCAGTTGGACGTTGCAGGAAATGTCGAAGTGGCTGAAGGCGATGCCACGGAGCTGGCCCACAGCGAACTTTATCGTGGAGCGTTCGATGGTGTTTTTTGTCGCGCTTTCGGTTCCCCTTCAGCTACTGCTGAATGCGCAATAGGGTTTTTGGGTGGAACAGGGTGTTTGGTTGTGAGCGAACCTCCAGAGGTGTCGCCACACCGTTGGCCCTTGAAAAGTCTGCAGGCACTGGGGTTCGCGGGCGTAGAAATTATTAATGGACCGCCAAGATTTGCCAAATTGGCCGTTGCTACTCCCCCAGGGCCGGATGTCCCAAGAAGGTGGAAACAGATAATTAAGAAGCCGCTATTTTAGGGTTTTAGGTGAGATCGGTGTGTTTGTCGGGGGTTTGTTTCACGTGAAACGAACGCTGGGTCCTTGACCGAGGCCCTCACAGAGACTGATATTGGGTTGCCGGCACTGCACGCGTCGGTTCGTTGAAAGTGATGCGTCTTTGTCTCGGATTCTTGCGGTAGCTAACCAGAAGGGTGGCGTTGGAAAGACAACCACTGTTGTGAGTGTTGCCACAAATGTCGCGTTGCAGGGATACAGGACTCTCCTAATCGATCTCGACCCACAAGGGAACGCAACGACTGGGCTTGGTGTCAACCCGCGAAACCTTGAAAGTTCAAGTTATAACGTTCTGGTGCAGCAGCTTCCAATTAGTGCCGCCCGTGTCCAGACCGTTGTGGACGGGCTAGACCTGGTTCCCTCAACTCTTGACTTAGCGGGTGCCGAAGTAGAACTTGTGCCGATGTTTAGTCGAGAACTTCGGCTGCGGTCCGCCATCTCATTGGTTTCGAGTGAGTACGACTACATCTTTATTGACTGTCCTCCCAGTTTGGGGATGTTGACAGTAAATAGTTTGGCGGCGGCGACAGAAGTAATTGTGCCACTTCAATGTGAATATTATGCGTTGGAGGGTCTCGGGCAGCTCTTGAATAATGTTGGGCTAGTGCAGGACAGCTTGAACGCCGATCTGAAGGTGTCGTCCATAGTGCTAGTGATGTTTGATGCTCGAACCCGACTAGCAGAACAGGTTGCTGCTGAGGTCCGAGAACATTTTGGGGATTTGGTTTTACAAACGGTTGTTCCGCGTTCAGTTCGTTTGTCGGAAGCTCCGAGCTACGGAAAACCCGTTGAACTTTATGATCCGAGCAGCACGGGGGCTTTTGCGTACCGCGAAGTCACTAAAGAAATTATTGCTCAACAGGTAACAGATCCAGACATTCCGTCTGAAAGGAGCTGGTGATGGCACGCCCACAAGGAGGATTAGGACGAGGCATAGGGGCTTTGATTCCGCCAGCTGATCCTAGGAGTAAGTCAAAAGATGCTCGTTCCGACCCGGACGAACCGAGACAGAGACCACCTTCCGATGGGTACGTAGAAATACCGTTAGAGGCCATAGCTGTTAATCAGTCGCAACCTAGAAAGGTGTTTGAGGATGACGCATTGAGGGTCTTGGCTGATTCGATAAGACGTTTTGGGGTTTTGCAACCTGTGGTAGTTCGACCCAGTGATGGCGATCAGCCCTACGAATTAATAGCGGGGGAGCGGCGATGGCGAGCTTCAGATCTTGCTGGAAAACTCACCGTGCCTGCCATCGTCCGGAATTCAGATGAAGAGTCAAGTTTGGTGGAAGCGCTTGTCGAAAATCTCCACCGCCAGGATTTAAATCCATTAGAGGAGGCAGCAGCATTCAGGCAATTATTGGATGATTTTGGGGTAACACATTCCCAACTGGGGGAGCGACTAGGAAAAGGTCGCGCCACGATTTCGAATTCCATCCGCCTGCTTGAATTACCGGGTGATGCCCAAGCGGCAATAGCCGAAGGAAAGATCACAGCAGGACATGCGAGAGCGTTGCTGGCCTGCAGTTCTTCAGCTCAACAGACGAACCTTTTGAATAAAATTTTGGATGGAAACGTTTCGGTCCGGGAAGCGGAGATACTTGCAAAGAAAGAAGTTGTTTCAGGGACGGGCTCTCGAGCAAAGTCCACGAGCTCGATGCCGCAAGCTTCAGTTCTGGAAGCACAAAATCGACTCAGCGACTACCTAAATACCACAGTGAGTGTTCAAATGACCGCGAAGCGTGGTAAAATTGTGATAGATTTCGCCACGGTGGAGGATTTACAACGAATCTACGACCTCATTTATCTGAACGGCGAAACGGATTAACACTGTTGCGCCCCACAAAGATGGTGTAAGTCGCGATATTTAATGCAGGCCTACTTCGACGAACCGGCGGAGTGCAGCGGTTACTACTTTGGCCATGGCCTGGTGACCTCTAACCAAAGCTGTTATGTCGTCGATTCTCAGGAGCAAAGCGGGCATTCGTGTTTCGCGCAGCAGGGGAAGTCTCATCCCGAGGGAAGGTATGTCGCCGAACAAGTGAGATAGCTCACTCGAAATCATTTCGCCTAACTGTTTGCCAGTTGGACTTTCGAAATGGTCGCCCGAGAAATGGCAAACGGAAGAACCTTCTTCGCGAACCTCGACTCCAATACAAAAATCTGCGTTGAACATATTTGCCTGCTCGGCGTGGCTGCTCCAGTCAGGGTGATGGGAAGTTAATACTTGTGCTCCGGCTTCAACCAAGGTTCTACGCAGAGAGGCCACAACAGCGTCAAGCCCGCCACTCTCGGCCAACAAGATCTTGTAGCCATTGAGTTCAGTGCTGGGATGTGAAAATCTTTGTTCCTCTTGCAATCGGGATAGATCTGTTGCTTCACCAAACCGGGTACCAACCCGATTCAAAAGCTGAATGGTGACGGGACCGCACACGCCATCGGGCACCAACCCTGCATTGAGCTGAAAATCCACTAGCGAGTCGGCGGTCTGCTGTCCATGAATCCCATCAATTTGCCCCATCGGGAAACCGAGGGAAGTTAAAAGCCTTTGTAGATCTGCAACGTCGTCGCCCCGGAGAGGACGGGCTTGAAGATATAACAAGCGCGAACCTAATCGGTGTCCAGCCTCAACCAGTTGGCTCCACGTTTGAGGACCACAAATTCCATCGACGTCTATAGATCGCCGCGCTTGGAATTCCTTTAGAGCTCCTTCAGTCAACTCACCAAAGAGGCCATCAAGACCGCTGACCTCATGGCCCAGAGAGATCAGTCTGGTTTGCAGATCACGAACATGGTCCCCTTGAGCCCCGACGCCAAATGGACGAATGAGAGAATGATCTACAGGAATTCGCCGATCTCCTCAAGCAAAGCACCCTTGGGTTTGGCCCCGATAAGTTTCTTGGCGGGTTCGCCATTCTCAAAGACGATGAGAGCGGGGATGCTCATTATTTCGTAGCGCCTGGCAAGATCGGGACTGTCGTCAACATTCACTTTGGCGATTTTGATGTTTTCTTGCTCAACTGCGATCTCTTCGAGGATGGGAGCGATCATCTTGCAGGGACCACACCACTCTGCCCAGAAGTCGACAAGCACTGGCGTATCGGAAGAACCAATTGTTTCATCGAACGAGTTCATATCAAGGTCAGTGATTCCTTCAGCCATCTTTAACTCCTCAACTTGGGTGAAGGCACTCTAGTGCCATTTGGGACAGATATATCGGCTTAGCTGTAAGCCGCAACTATTTGAAGCGCTACGACTGGTGCTCCTCTAACCAACGTTCAGCATCAATTGCTGCCATGCATCCAGATCCCGCCGCGGTTATCGCTTGACGGTAGTAATCATCTTGGACATCGCCACAAGCGAAGACCCCCGGTACTTTGGTCAGACTGCTGTTTGGCTCCGTGACGAGGTACCCATTTTCTTTCAATTCTAAATGGCCTTTGAATAAGTCAGTGTTGGGGCGATGACCAATTGCAATAAAGAGTCCATCCACCGGAAGAGAGCGTGTTGCCTCAGTAAGCGTGTCTTTAAGGATGACTCCCGAGAGTCTTCCTTCGCCCTGAATTTCTGCCACTTGGCTGTTCCACAAAATCTCAATTTTTGGGTTGTCGAATGCCCGCTGACACATGATTTTTGAGGCCCGAAGTTCATCGCGTCGGTGGACCAGGTACACCTTGGAAGCAAACCTTGTTAAAAAGGTGGCCTCTTCGACTGCGCTATCGCCACCACCCACAACCGCTATTTCTTGGTCTCTAAAGAAGAAACCATCGCAGGTTGCACAAGTTGAAAGACCATGTCCGATGAGCTGGTCTTCGTTCGGGAGCCCCAACATCAGACTCTGAGCGCCGGTAGACACTATGACCGTGTGGGATTTATAGGAGGTCTCTCCGACTTCAATAGTGAACGGACGCTCACTGAAATCAACGCTCGTGACCTTTGCCGTAATGAACTCCGCTCCGAACCTTGAAGCTTGAGAACGGAAGTTCGACATCAATTCCGGACCCATAATGCCCTCAGGAAATCCAGGAAAATTTTCTACATCGGTGGTCAACATAAGTTGACCACCCGGCTGATCACTCGTAGAAGAAGGCTCACCTTCGATTACAAGGGGAGCCATGTTGGCTCGAGCGGTGTAAATAGCTGCTGTAAGACCAGCAGGGCCGCTGCCGATGATTATGACGTCACGGATATCGTTCACATTTTCTCCAGTAGAGATATTTCTAGCTTGGGTTCAAGCAACGCGCTTAGACCAGAAAAAAGTTCCGACTAAAGCGAATACACCGCCCAATAGAAGATAAGCGGCCCACACATCACCGGGGAGTAACTGGTTCACGATTTTTACGGCAGCTATAACGAACAGGACAATCGCAGCCGATGAGGCGATCAAAATAGCGATGCTGTAAACGACAAGCCGGGCGACGAAAAGTAGAGGTCCGGTTGTCTTACCCCGCACCGATTTAACAAGGTTTACGACAACACTCGTCGCCTGAGATGCGAGGCCGTCATCTGTTGACTTTTCTTTCGGTTGAGAAGTCACAGAGTGATCTTATCCATGACTATCCAGCTATTTGAAGGTGGAGACAATTAGCCATAGATGGGCCGACCCGTAACCGTAAGTCCTGTAATGGTCACGCGATGTCCGCCGACAGCAAGTTCTTTTCCTAAGTCAGTGATCCAAAGCAACAACGTCGCGCCAGACGATCCTTCTAGGTCGACGGTGATAGTGCCACTGATTTCCTCGCGTTTCGCGACAGCCTGGCCCCACGTCTGGATAGCACCAGCAGCGCTTTTGTCTGAGGCAAAGATTTCAAAAGACCAGTCAATATTGGGAGAACTAATTCGCAGCCGGTCGATTTGTTGAGGGGGGCCAAGTCCGATAATGAGGCCGACACCGTCTTTTAGTTTCCCAAAATCACTAGTCGTGTATCGCTCCGTGTACCAGCCGGTGCTCGAGTCTCCATCGTTGATGTACATGATTTTTTCAGGGTGTTCTTCTTTGATCGGGCTACCGGCTGGGTCAAAATCGACGATTCTCACAATCTGAAGTTCGGCGGAAATAGCCCCTGGGCGCGAAGTCACTGGAGGAGTGCCGGGATTTGGGCCCTCAAAATTCTCAATAATGAGTGGTTGTTCCGGTTCGAGCCGAACTACCTCTCTGACGTTGTCGACGAGAGACGAGCCAAGTTGTGTTCTGGTGACAAACAGGCCAACAAGAATGACTACAGCTGCCAACATGGCGACGAACACGGCCGGAGCGAGCCATGAACGCTCCGCCTGTAAGTAATCGATCTGTTGAGATTCTTCAAGAGTCGCGAGACGATCCAGATCTTGGTTGAGTGATCGTAACGCCAGCACAAGAGCCGAAGCGCCGGACCATTGGCCTTCAATATCAACTGATCGTCGTATCAGTTGACGAAATGAAGCAGAAATTGATGGGTGGAGTTCGTGGCGGCCTTGATGATCGAGCTGAGGACGAAAACCCACTAGAAGTTCATGGATTAGCTCCCCCAGAGCAACAATGTCATCTTGCGGACGTGCGGGGATCTTGTTTGCGTCTCCTGTTGGGGGACCTTCAACAATTACAACAGTGCCGTCCTTTCGGCGGCCTATATGGCTTGTTTGGAGATCACCTATTGCGAATCCAGCCGCATGGAGTGCTGCGAGCGCTTCGCCGAGATGGATTGCAATACCCAAAGTCTCTTCGGCGGGAAGAGTTCCTTTAGTGGATAGATACTCTGCCAGACTCTCCTCAGGCAAGGATTCTGTTACCAGTCCGAACTGGTCATCAAGGTCAATGGTGTCTAACACATGTAGCAACGCAGGATGTTCGAGTCGGATCAAAGACCGGGCCTGAAGTTGGACTCGTTTCCCGATCTCGGTTCGAGGATCCAAAACCCTGATTGTGACTGGGCGGTCTAACGTCCGGTCCAATCCGGACCAAGATTCGATTGGGCCGATGCGGAAACGCTCGTCAATTCGGTATCTCTCATTACCATCGACCATTGTGTCGTAAAGACCAGTCAGGTAGCTGTTTGGAACGCGACACCTATTGTGCCGATCCCCGCGTGAGCACCGACTACTGGGCCAACTTCGCCAACCAATACTTCAACGCTTACAACAGACCTGACCTGTTCCAAGAAAGAATCCACGTCGTCGCAAGCAGCGTGAGTCACAAAAATTTGTTCGATTTGATCAGCATTCTGTTCCACTACCCCAACCAGATAACTGAGGGCCTTGCCTCTGGTGCGTTGTTTGCCCGCCGGCTCAACGACTCCGTTACGTACTTCGATCAGTGGTTTTATTGAAAGCATTGAGCCGAGAAGAGACCCAGCAGCACCAATGCGGCCTCCTTTACGCAGGTTCTCAAGGGTGTCTAAGGCAGCATGGACTTGTGTTCGATTAACGCTGTCACTTGCTATCGCTGCGACTTCCTCGATGTTGGCACCCGAGTTAGCGGCAGATGCAGCCCCCATTACTACCGAACCAAGTCCTAGCGTTACCGTCCTGCTGTCGATGACTCTAACTTCAATCTCATCCTTAACTAATTGAGCCGCTTGTTGTGCGGCTTCAATAGTGGCGGAAAGCTCTCCGCTGAGAATTATTGCCACGACGCCAGTAGCACCCTCGTTGGCTGCGTTTTGAAACTCCTCAACAAATGCTCCAGGGGAGGGAGCGGCCGTTGAAGGTAATTCATCAGAGGCCTGACATTTTTCCCAAAATTGGTCGGTCGTAAGTTCAACGCGGTCCACAAACTCGGTGTCTCCGAATCTAATTTTTAGGGGGACAATTTTGATGTTCATCTCAGTGATGAGATTGTCGGGAAGATCACACGAGCTGTCAGTGACAATGTGAACTGAAGTCATAATGGTTTTTATCCTTTAACAATTTTAGTTTGGCTGAGTGGCTCGGAAGTTGGAAACTAGTCGTGAGAAGCTTGGGGTGCCCAAGATCGCCGAGGTCGCGAAATGAACTCCCAAGATTGCGAGGCCAATTAGAGATACTTGGACAAGCGGTTGCTCAATCCTAAGTTGTCGAAGAGCCACTGCCGCGCCGAAGGCAGATAAGGCGGGCAACAGATGTTTCCAGAGAGATGATTCCGTCAGTCGTCTAAGCCCCAAACCAGAAACGACGTGTTTACGTAGCATCCAAAATTCGACCCAAGCTCCGATCGCTGACCCGAGGGCTAAGCCGACCGGACCTAGTCGCGCGGGAAGGTTTGAGGCATTGCGGGTCAGCTCAGGCAGCGGTCCCCATACAAAAGTCCAATCCCCGAAACCGATCATGTTTTGGCCGAGAACTAATACCTGCTCGAATTGAAACATTAAAATCGCGCTAGCTATTAATGAAACGAGCACTCTTTTAACAGCTATCCGGGCGGGTGTCCTCGTATCACCTGAACTGAAACACACGCTTTGAAGTAGACGCGAGGACATCAGAGCCGGGAGCCCGAGGGAATAGGCGCTGAGCGTCAGCCCAATTACTGTCAAATCGTCGGGTGCTATCCGGACACGGAAGCCTCCGAGATTAAACAGAGCGTCCGCTATTTGGGGTCCAGCGGCCAGGTACAAGGCCAGAATTGGACCAACGAGCCACAGCATCTGGAGCAATCGTCGTGATAGTCGTTCGCTGATGGCTGCCATATCTTCGGTGCGGCTTAGTTCTGGCAGCTCTGCAGCGACGATGCTTGTTGCGATAAGAGCTACGGGCAGTAGGTACAACGTCTGGGCAGCTGCTAAAGACGACGCTGCGCCGAGAGATAACAGTGAAGCCAAGGCGAGGTCAATGAATGATGAAAATTGTAAAGCCCCTCTTCCGAGAACTGCCGGTACAAACCTTTTGAGCACCAGAAGAGTGGAATCATCCTTCCAAAATAGGGTCATCCGAATCTGAGGATTTTCACGCAACACGCTGGGGACTTGAATTAGGACTTGCAGAACAGAACCAATCACAAGCGCCCATGCCAAAGTCTCAGCGGACGAAGCGTCGCGAATTTCCGATACAGCGATTGTTATCAGCACCGATATTTGAGCCAAATTCCAGACAACGGGAGCTGCGTATCCAAGAAAGAAGCGTCTATGGCTATTCAGAAGAGCTAGACACCAAGCGCTCATAACTAGCACACCGGCGCCGAGCAGAATGATACGAACCAAGCGCACTGTTAAATCAAAACGTTCTCCCGTAAAACCCCACGCCACGGCTCTCGTTATCGGCTCTGCAGCCAAGAACCCAATCGCAGTTAGGAAGGCCACAAGACAAAGCAAAAAGGACGCAACTCCGCCAGCTAACTTCCCGGCCCGCCTCGGATCCGTATCAGCCAGCCGGCTGTACTCGGGGACAAAGGCGGCGGATAAAGCGCCTTCCCCAAATAGATTTTGGAGAATATTAGGAATTCTTTGAGCCGCAGCGAAGGCATCGCCGACCAGACCGATCCCAAGAACATTGGTGATAAGAACCGACCGAATTACACCAAAAAATCTGGACAGCCCGATTCCGCCTGCAGCTGCGCCCGCCCCAGACCACCTCATACCTGTCGGGCCTTTCTTCTTCGGGTGTCAACGAGCCACCAAAAGGCAAGGAAGACAGCGGCCCCGACGGTAAGCCCTAATCCGACTCCGGTGGGCGTGGTAGCCCGAAGAGCTGCTTGGGCTTTCCCAATCATGAGTCCGCCATTGGGGGAGTGAAGCTCAATCGAGATTGGGAAAGAGCCGGACCCCAGAGCTCTTAATCGAAAGCGGTGAGTAGTGACTCCGGGGTCAAGTACTAGCGTCGTACTTTCGCCATCATCAAAATCCTCAACAGTTAATCGTTCGCTGATGATTCGTAGTTCAACTCGTAGAGGCACCCCTGCTCTGTTCTGGAAACTGAAAGGGACAGAAGCTTTTTGTGAGGTCAACTGGATCGATTCATCTGGAGGTATGTCAACGAGACTTGTTTCTAAGCGCACTAGATCAACAGTGGATCCCCAGAGCTCTCGACGTTGCAACTGGGAAACGTCACTCGACAAACTGAGTAACAATTTGTTGGAGAGCACGTCGTAGCTTGTGGCGTCTTCATCGCGAACCATTGACCGGAGAGCCTCTAAATGTCTGACAGCCTCGCGGTAGTCCGTGAAGTTTTGGGTTGTTGAACTCAGGCGAGCTCGAATTCGAAATTGTTGAGGTTGTCCATCTTCAACCAGGAACGAAGTATTTATCGCCGCGCTGGCTGGTAGCGGGTCAACCCACTCTAGATTTTCAATGCCAGCAAGAAAGAGGGCAGTGAATTCAGGACCTCTTTCGCTACTTCCAACTGCAACTGTTAGTAGTGGGTTGGATTGATCCGTCAATGCGATTACTGCGAGATGGGACAAAGCCCGCTGAGCGGCACTTGATGGCGTGTCGTGCGGTTGCTGAGGGGCAAGGTCGTTTACGACTAACCCTCTAAGTGTTGATGAGCTAGTTAATAGTTCGACGGGTCCTCGGGGACTTTTCTCGGGGATGGGCGACAATGAAACAGCGTTGACGACCACTTCGCGGATCCCGCGATCCCATCGGACGTCTAGTTGTGTGTCGTCAGCACGTTCATGACCAACCCAAAAGGTTGTTGGAGCAAGTTTTCCGAATGTCGTTAGTTGTTCCGATCCCATATCCAGAAGCGACGAAACTTCATCCTTTAATCCAGCGTCTACCAATGAAGCTTCGTTAATTGGGACAAAGGGATTTCGTATTAGTTCGTGATTTTTTGAACCCAATTTGATCGGGGTATCAATAGGTAAATTTTCGTTGATCGAAGTTGGGTGAAGAGTGATGCTTACGGGGATTGAAAGATGAGAATTAAATACATCCAGCCACTCACTGATCAATACTGGTCGGGAATTTGAGGGGCGAAGCGAGGTATGCAAATCGGCGACCACTGCGAGCCGGAGCTTTTGTGAAGGACCGTCACCGGTTCGGATCAAATGTGTCAACACCTTGCCTATCAGTTCCTGACGCGCAGTTCTCATCTCGATGCTGACGGGATAGACCCCGGGGCGGGCTATGCGGACTCCGTTATTCCCTGAGTCGGTAATAGGAAGTTCTATTGTTGCTCGACCCCAGGCATCGGCCTCTAGTTTTGCTAGGTCAAACTGAAGCGAAGTAAGGACGCCGCCTAAGTTCTCCGCAACGGTTGATTCAAGGAACTGAGCCTCGTTCTTCACTGGTTCGTGGATCGTGACGGTGATTTGGTCTCCGACTGTGACAACTCCTGGAAGTTGAAGGTCTATCTTGAATGATTGACCGACTTGAGTCGTTGGAGATTGGTGGAATATTTGCATTCCTCCGGCACCAATCTCGGCCGCGCCGGTAGCGCTGGATGCACTAATTAGTATTACAAAACCGATTAGCGAAGCCGTTAACAACCTGGGCATGTTCATGAGGTGACGCTCCACTGCAGTACAGCAAGTCCACCATGTTTCTTGGTAAATCCCATGGATTCATACAGCGATAGGGCTCTCGAATTATTTGTTTGTGTGTTGACTAGCAACTCCCGAACCAAACGTCTTTTCGACCATTGAAGAGCGTCAGCGACTAGAGAACGCCCAACGCCGATTCTTTGGTGATGAGGGTCTACTGCGACGCGTTGGAGAAAGCCCAGTCGGCCCGATCTGCCGGTTATGGCGAATCCAGCGGGACCGTCTAGGGCATCGATACGGATTCTGGTTCTGGGAGTCGCTGAGATCGCTTCGGCAAGTGCTGGACCATCGAATTGCCAAAATTGTGGGAATGCCGCATTGTCGATTTTCAGGAGTTCCCCCCAGTCGGAGTGACGAAATTTTCTTGAGGGACGGGTGGGAAAATCGATGGGAGTGTCAAAATTGTGGGCTAATAGAAAGAGTTCTTCGTGAAGAGTGAAGCCGAGATCGGCGAAGAACTGTTGTTCCCTAGGTCTCAATGCTGAGGTGAAGACGTTTTCTGCCCCAACCTTGGACAGCTCGTTTAGTGAATGCAGAACTTTGGATTGACGGAGTTTCTGAGCGGGCAGCACGGGAGTTACATGCGCGACTAAGTGAGTAGTACCGCTTATTCGGACACGTAGGCCGTTTGAGCTCCATTGGAGTAGATGGTCTGGCGACACGAACCCCTCCCAGTAACGAAGTTATAGGGGTGAATTAACTAGGGGTGGTCGCGCGGGCTGTGCTGAGTGGGTTTTATCCAGCTAGACGAGTCTCAACGTGTTCTAATGCCTCGTCCTCGGTTACATCCATGCTTATCGAAAGTTCAGAGATCAAAATCTGACGTGATTTGTCGAGCATAGATTTTTCGCCGGCGGAGAGTCCCTTGGCGGATTCGCGAAGTGCAAGGTTTCTCACAACCTCGGCTACTTGGTAGATGTCGCCGGACTTCAGTTTCTCTTGGTGGTTTTTGAAGCGGCGGCTCCAGTTAGCTGGCTCACGGATATCTTTCTTCGCTAAGAGTTCGAACAGGTCTTCAACATCGTCTTCGTCGATGGGAGGGCGCATACCGACCGAATCGGCCATGTCGGCGGGAACCGACAAAGTCAAATCACCATGAGCTGTTTCGAGAACCAGATATTCGCGTTCTTCCCCAAACGCTTTCCTCTTTTCCCGAGCAGTAATAAGGGCTGCGCCGTGATGCGGATAAATCACGCGATCACCCAAGTCAAACTTCATGCCCACTCCATCAAACTTTTGATTCCCGGCCCAGTGCGGAACCTGGACCTCTTAGGTTGCCACGACTAGAACGGATCTCCAACCGGTTGGTCGAAGATATCTGAGAGTAATTTGGTGCTGCGCGGTTAAAACCGTTCAGCTTTACTTCTAGACGAAGCTACGGTTTCTTTCCATGGATGGCATCGCTCAATCCGATCGCGATGACCTAGTTCACCGTGTCGGAAGCCTAAGTGAACGTTTTGTGGCTGCTGGCTGGGGATTTTTTGTGGTTGGCGGTGTTGTCAGAGACTTGTTGTTAGGGAAACGCAGTGGTGATATCGACATCACTACCGACGCCCACCCCAGAGAGACAGCTTCAATTTTGGGTGATTGGGGCGACGCGGTATGGGATCAAGGTGCGCGTTTTGGAACCATCGGAGCACGTTGCGGCGACATAGTCGTCGAAGTCACAACGCACCGTTCAGAACAATATGAACAGACGTCGCGGAAGCCGCAAGTGAAATTTTCTGGTGCGATTGAAGACGACCTTGCCAGACGAGACTTCACCGTTAATTCAATGGCAATCGAGTTTCCATCGTGGCGGCTAGTGGACCCCTTTAATGGTAGGGAACACTTAGAGCAAGGTGTCTTATCTACGCCCCTCGGCCCCCGAACGGCGTTTTCAGAAGATCCGTTGCGAATGTTGAGAGCGGCGCGGTTCACCGCTGGGTATGGGTTAACGCCCGATGATGAAGTAGAAGAAGCGATCGCCAACCTTGCGGAACGCCTCGCGATCGTCTCAAAAGAACGTATCAATGACGAAATGTCGAAATTTTTGGTGGTGGACAAACCAGGAGCAGGTGTTTCTTTGTTGCAACGCACTGGGTTGATACAACAGATTTTCCCGGAAGCTTCGAATTGCGAAGCGATTAGGCCCGACGTGCTTGATTTGGTTAAGCCCGACCTCGTGACCCGTTGGGCTTCGTTGCTTTGGCCTGTGGCGAGAAATCCAGAACTGGTCCGGAGCCTTTTGAACGATCTGAGAGTACCCAAATCAATTTCGTCGCAGGTCGCGGGGATTGTGGCTGCGTCCGAGCGATTGATGCAGGTTGTCGACGTCGATCCGTCGTCGATTCGTCGGGCACTGCACGCGATCCGCCCAAATACAGCGTCGGCGGTCGTCTTGCTTGAAGCATACGGACAGGCACCCCCTGACGAAGTGCTTGCGGCTATGCATCGACTTGAGGCCGAAGAGGGCACGCAAAGGTTCAAAGTGCCTCTCGACGGTTTTGAAGTCGCCGAATTAATTGGAAAAGAAGGGCCTGACGTGGGAGCAACGCTGACTCGTTTAATGGAACACAGGCTTGATTCGGGGCCTTTGTCGAAAGAAGAAGCAATCGCTTTGGTCTTAGATTGGAAAACTAAGGACTAGTGATGACTACGCTGCCTTTGTGCAATTTGTTCCGCACCTGACGAAAATAGATGCAACCCAAGAACTGGGAGAAGTTGATTACCGGCTTCAGCGTCGACGCTTACTCAGCGATATAGAACGAGGAGTGGTCGACCGGGCGGAAGCCTGTGACGTCCACCCGGAGCTGCTGCGCGTTGCTCGCAATGCTGCTCCTCGAAGCGCAGAAGATTGCCCTTTGTGTCTGAAAGACGAGTTGCGTTTAGTGGCCTACGTTTTTGGCCCTCGATTGGGGGCTGGTGGTAAATGCGTTATTTCCGATGAAGAACTCCAAAAGATTAGTCAGCGGCAAGGAAAATTCGTTTCTTACGAGGTTGAAGTGTGCGCGAGTTGCGGGTGGAATCATCTTCGCCGCAGCTATCCACTTGAATGATCTTCGTGTGACTGCGGTAAAGCAGCAGTAGCCCTTCTCGGTACTCTCGCTGGTTGAGTCTTATCGCAGCTAAATAGCATCGGAGCGCAGTCAGGTACATGTCGGATTTATCTGGGGAAGAGCAGGGGCTGAACCCTAGATCTGTGTGGCCGTTGAGTTTGTATGTCGTAGCAGTCGTTCTGATATTGGGTTGTGGCATCTGGGTCAAGACGGTCGGTGAATCAACGGCGATTTCGGACCTGAGATCTGATGATGACACCGTGATTTATGGCCGCCATGGCGCCGAATTAGGACGCTTCCATTCAGAAATAAACATGGTGCCGGTGACCTTAGAAAATATGGCCCCAATCCTGGTTGATGCAGTGTTGACGGCTCTGGACCCCGATTATTTAAAGTTTGACAAGGTTCAAATCTGGGAGCTTGTATCGCCAATTTTCAACGGCAACTCTAAACACGATCTGCCGTCCATCACACAGCTGTATCTCAGATTGGAAGATGGGGTTCCAAGCTCGCGAACCGCAGCGTTACGAGAGGCGTCAAAGGCCATCTATCTTGAACGCTCCTATCCGCGGGAGGCGCTACTTGAGCAATATCTTTCACAAGTGCCTCTTGGAAGGGACGCGTTTGGAGTCGAAGCAGCAGCGTTGAGTTGGTACGGGCGTAGAGCGAAGGATCTTGAGGTTGGTCAAGCCGCTCATCTGGCCTCCCGAATGGCGAGGAGTGCTTGGCTCCAAGGTCCCGAAGCTTCAGGTCACAGCATTCTCACCCAGCTGTATGCGGCAGGCCTGATCACCGACAGAGAGTTAATAAGCCAACGTCAAGCATTACTTGAGGGTGTCTTCATTTCGGACAGGGCTGACAAGCCGATTAAGCCCGCGGTCGTCGATGTTGGAGTGATGCCAACGTTAGAAAAAATCTACGCAACCCTTGCCGATCAATACGGAAAAGAAATCTTAGTCAAAGGCGATCTGATAATTGTCTCGACGCTGGACTTCGACCTTCAAAGAAGAATCGCCCGTATCGCTGATACAACAGTGTCCGCTTCAGAGATCCAACAATTGGCTGTCGTCGTCCTTGACGACCGTAACCAACTACGAGCCGCGTATGGAACGGGGGATCTCTCCGCTGAAGAAATTGGATTAGGACCACTGCAGCGGATTGCCTGGTCTCCGGAGCTGATGGACTTAGAAATATCTAATACGCCAGACGACTTTTCATTACTGGAACTTGCAGAACTGCATTCACTAGTTGCTCGCGATGGGGTCAAGCATGAAACCGGAGTGTTGCTCGAAATCTCGGATCGTTCGGGAAAACAGGTAGCTCGCTTTAGTCACCGAGTTTCAGAGCAATTCGATTTTCGAATAATTACGGAAATAGCTAAGGAACTTGACGACCTTTTGACCATTGACGACAACATAGGAGCGTCAGAAGGTCAGGTCAGAGTTAGAGGAAAGCAAGGCGGTGACGTTGAACGTCAAGTGATGTGGTACGGAGGAGCTAGTGCACGTTTCGCAGTCGCTCTATGGATGAAATACCCCCTAGAAGACGCAACAAGCGGAGAGATCGAAGGTTCCCAAGTAGGAAATGGGCGGGAGGTCATCCGCGTGGCTGGCACTATTTTTAGTGAACTGCATAGCGATGGTTGAGCGGCATTAATGCCGTAGAAGAAACTTCTTCCGGGTTCTTTTGGTGGGTTTCCGCGGTTTAACCAATACGGTGTACCGCCGAACGGTGTGCGCAATAAGCACTGTCTTCCGTTTCTGAAAAACTTATAACCCCTGCCCCATGAGGGGCCCCGGGTTTCCGGGTCCGAAGGAGGAAATGGCGTGCGCGCATACGAGCTCATGGTTATCCACGATGGAGACCTTGACGATGTCCAAGTTCAGGACGAACTCAAAGACCTGCGTAGTCGGATTGATGAAGTTGCCACGATCGCGGAAGTTGACTTTTGGGGGCGACGTCGGTTCGCCTACGAAATCGACCACAAGACGGAGGGGTACTACTCAGTCATCGAGCTGACAGCAGAGGGCGGAGCGATGGATCCGGTGGAACGAGCGTTGCGTATCGCTGACAGCGTGGTTCGACATAAACTGATCCGTCTACCGGACGATGAAGCTGCTCGGCGCGGCTTACTAGCTGGGCCTGTATCAGCAAACGATTCGGACTGACTCGGGGGGATTGAAATGGCTTTCGATAACAATGTTGTGCTTGTCGGGAATGTGACACGCGACCCAGAGCTTCGATTTACTCAAGGCGGCGCTGCTGTGTGCAGTTTCGGGCTTGCATGGAATCAACGCTCACAACAAGGCGAAGACAAGGCGCACTTTTTCGATATTTCGTGTTGGAGAGATCTTGCAGAAAACGTCGCCGAATCCCTAACTAGAGGGATGAGGGTTGTTGTGTACGGCAGGCTTGACTACCGAACCTGGGAAGGACAGAACGGCGAGAAGCGATCTGCAGTGCAAATTGTTGCAGATGAGGTCAGTCCCAGTATCAGATGGGCGACTGCCCAAGTAAGTAAAAACGAACGCGGAGGCGGCGGACCCTCGCAGTCCCCGCAACCAAATCCATCAAACAGCGGCTCCGACTTTGGGGCAGGCTACGACATCCCTGACGAGGAGCCCTTCTAATGGCGGGTAAGAAAAAGCAGCCGCGCATGAGCGCCAAAGACTTGAGGAAACCGCGAAAAAAGAAAGTCAGTCCGATAGTCAAAGACAAAATCGAATACGTGGACTACAAGGACGTCAATCTGTTACGTGCGTTTATTTCGGACCGAGCAAAGATTCGGGGACAACGAGTATCTGGCAACAACCGACAACAACAACGTGACGTGGCGAAAGCCATAAAGCTTGCTCGCGAATTGGCGCTGATCCCTTACCACCAGCGGGTGGTATCCCAACGAAAAGGTGATCGCCGACGAGGCCGTCCCGATCGAGACGATTCACGCTCAGAGAACATGTCCGATGAAGATATGGATGACATCGTTATGCCAGAAACAGCCGCCGATGACTTCGTCGAGACGGCGCCGGCGGAAAATAACGAAATAGTCGAAGAAACAATGGAGGAGGTTGTTAACGAATGAAAGTAATCCTCCGCGCGAACGTAGAAGGTGTAGGCAACACTGGTGATCTAGTCGACGTCGCTAACGGGTACGCGCAGAATTTCCTTATGCCCAAGGGACTTGCCATGAGAGCCACCGACGGGGCAGCAACCCAGGCAGAGGCTATGCAGCGCTCTCAAGAGCTGCGAGGTGTGAAAGAACGAGAAGGCGCCGAAGAGTTAGGTCAACAACTTCAGGCTCAAACTATTGCTATCCAAGCTCGTGTGGGCCAAGACGACCAGCTCTATGGATCTGTTACCACAAGTGAAATAGCAGAGGCCGTGCAAGCCCAGACCGGGATAGTGCTAGATCGCAGAGACATGTCATTGGAAGAGCCAATTCGTACTGTCGGTACTCACCAAGTCGATATGCGCCTGCATTCAGACGTACGAATCCAAATAACTATCGAAGTCAGCGCACTCGACTGAAATCTGAATAATTAGAACTACTGGGTGAGAGGAGACCATGGCTCTCGACGAAGCTATTGAGGTCTTGGATTCCAGGTTCTATCGACTAGTGATCCACAACGCCCACGTCGAACGCCTTTGGTCTGGGGCAAGATGGGCTGAAGGGCCAGTTTATGTTCCGAGCGCCCAACACCTGGTGTTCTCTGACATCCCCAACGACACAACGCTGCGATATGACGAAAGAACCGGAAGCGTTGACGTTTTCGAAAGCCCAGCTTTCAACGCCAATGGCCACTGCCTTGATGACGAAGGACGAATAGTTACAGCAGAACATCGAGGTCGCGCGGTAAGCCGAATTGGCCACGATGGGCTAAGAGAGGTGCTCGTCGACCGTTACGAAGACAAAAAGTTCAACTCACCGAATGATGTTGTCGTCAAATCAGATGGAAGTATCTGGTTTACCGACCCTACCTATGGGATTGATAGTGATTATGAAGGGGACAGCGCAGAATCAGAAATTGGGGCATCTTATGTGTATCGGTTCAGCACCGATGGGGACCTAGAGGCCGTCATCCAGGACATGGTGCGCCCCAACGGGCTCGCGTTTTCCCCGGATGAAGCAACTCTCTATGTTGCAGATACAGGTATCTCTCATGTCGGGATGGAATGCCCTCCAGATATCAGGGCCTACCCAGTTTCTAGCGACGGCATAAGTTTGGACGGGACCTACACAACTTTTGCTACCTGCAACACTGGGGTTTTTGATGGGTTCCGTGTTGATCTAAGTGGGAACATCTGGGCTTCGGCTGGGGACGGCGTCCACTGCTACTCGCCGGATGGGGTGTTGATAGGGAAAATACGAATCCCTGAGGTGGTTGCCAATGTGGAATTCGGGGGACTGAAGAGAAATCGCCTTTACATATGCGCGACAACAAGTCTTTATTCCATGTATCTGAATACTCGAGCCGCCCGGTAGGGGATCTTGCACTGAATTATCGACCATTTATGCGCGATGCTATATACGGAGAAAAAGTATGACCACTGTTATCCCTGCCCCAGATTCGAATAATGAATGGCGACTGTCTAGCCCAGGATCATCTGACTGGGAGCGGTCACCTCGACCTGATGCCCCGAACAAATATCTCATGGTGTCCACTGACGGACACGCCCAGGAACCTAAGGATCTATGGGCTACCCGAATGGATGACAAATACCAAGACCGATTGCCTGGCGTGATAATTGGGATGAAGGGTCAAAAGTTTCAAAAGACCGAAGGGTTTCGGAATCCCCTAAAACTCAACAACATTGAGTTTGAAGGACAAGATCGACTGCGCAACAAAGCGGGATACACAGCCGAAGGGCGGTTGGCCGACCTTGCTGCTGATGGAACTGACGCGGAAATCATTTTCCCTAACAAGGGTTTGACGATGTGGGCTACCGCTGATCCCGAATTTAGTCACGCTATGTGTCATGTCTATAACGACTGGGCATGGGAAGTGTTCGGCCCTTACCAAGATCAACTGTTACCGATGGCGTGTATCGCACCAGCTGCACTCGATGAAGCCATAGCTGAGATTCAGCGATGCGCGGATTTGGGTTTCAGGGGGCTGCAGTTGCCAAGCAAGCCAATATGGGGCGCTCCCGACCATGAAGCGCTTAATTACAACCTGAAAGAATTCGATCCGCTGTGGGCCGCTATCACAGAAGTTGGGTTACCGGTCACTTTCCACATTTCTACAGGGAGAGACCCCCGTACCTCTCGTAGCCGAGGAGGAGCGGTAATTAACTACGCGGTTCATTCACTTGCTCAAAATATTGAACCGATAGCAAATCTTTGTGCGTCCGGAGTCGCGGAACAATTCCCGAATCTGAGGTTTGGAAGTGTTGAAGCAGGCATTGGTTGGGTTCCGTGGGCGCTGCAGGCAATGGACGAGGCTTATCTAAAGCATCATTGGGCGGTGAGGCCAAAACTGGAGTTGCTTCCGAGCGAATATTTCAAACGACAGGGTTTCGCTACTTTCCAGGAAGACTCAGCGGGTCTCGATCTGGCGCTCAGCCACGACCTAGTAGCGAATTTCATGTGGGCAAGTGACTATCCCCACCATGAAGGTTCATGGCCTCATTCGGCTGAAGCGATCGAACGAACCATGGGGGGCCTAGATGACGCCACCCGGGCGAAAATTCTTGGTTTGAATGCCGCCGAAGTTTTCAGAATTCCTATTCCGGAACGTTACCTAGATCACGACGATGCCCAGGAATGTGCTCGTCGTATTGCTTCATAAAACACATTTCGCAGACAAGTTCACTTCTCGCGCGAATTTTGAGTTACAGACGAGTTCTATGCCACTAGGGGTGGTTTGTCACACATCTGTCATGTTCTGTGGATAACTAAGGCGGTTATCCACAGAAAAAGGGTGTTAAATCCCCAATGTCTGCCCCTAGTTCTACACATGAGATATCTGCGAAGCTAACGACAATGAGTAACGACCCCGCTTTCACCCCACCTCCATCAAACTCAAACACGCGTGTTCCACCGCACAACGTTGATGCCGAGGCGTCACTTCTGGGGGCGATGCTGCTATCTCGCGATGCAATTGGCCCCGCAGTTGAAACCCTCAGTGGTGACCACTTCTATGTTCCAGCTCACGGGTACATTTTCGACGCCATTGCATCTTTGTACGGCGCAGGAGAACCAGCTGATCCAGTCACTGTCGCCGAAGAACTCACACGAGCAAATCTTTTGGAACAAGTCGGTGGTCCTCAACGGTTACTTGAATTGCAGATGGCCACTCCAGCGTCGTCGAACGCCGCTCGTTACGCGACCATCGTTGAAGAACATGCCTTACTTCGTCGACTCATTGGGGTAGCAGGAGACATCGTCGAGTTGGGGTATAGCCATCCTGAAGATGTAGTGAAAACCGTTGACGAAGCAGAAGCGATGATGTTCCAAATAGCGGAGCGGCGAGTTATTGATAGCACCAAGCCAATTCGGGAATTGCTCGATGCGAATCTTGACCGACTGGAAGAACTTTACGAAAAGGGTGACGCCATCACTGGGCTTCCAACAGGGTACGTCGATTTTGATGAACTTCTCTCAGGGCTTCAACCGAGCAACTTGGTAATCGTCGGAGCTCGTCCTTCAATGGGCAAGACGGCCTTTGGTTTGGGGATGGCGGCCAACGCTGCCTTGGAGGCTCAACGACCAGTCTTATTCTTCTCGTTGGAGATGGGTCACCTTGAACTAACACAGCGGATGCTGTGCTCGGATGCCAGGGTCGATTCACAACGAATGCGTAACGGCAATCTTTCGGAGGATGATTGGCCAAAGATCACTCGAGCAGTGGGCAAATTGGGAGAAGCACCTATATGGATTGACGACAACCCAAATTTGACAGTGATGGAAATACGTGCGAAAGCAAGACGCCTCAAGAGTCGACTCGGCGACCTAGGTCTGATCGTCGTTGACTATCTACAACTAATGAGCGGGAGAGGCACTGCTGAGAATCGCCAAGTAGAAGTTTCTGAGATGTCTCGCGGTCTCAAGATTCTGGCCCGAGAGCTTGATACTCCGATCGTCGCGCTGTCCCAACTCAGTCGTGCTTTGGAGTCACGGACAGATAAACGTCCTATGTTGGCCGATCTACGAGAGTCTGGGTCGATAGAGCAAGACGCAGACGTGGTGGCCTTTCTATACCGCGATGAGGTGTACAACCCAGAATCCCCCGACATAGGTTCTGCTGAGGTGATTGTTGCTAAGCATCGCAATGGCCCCACAGGGACAGTGCGGCTTGCTTGGCTGAGTAATTACACGAGATTCGCGAACATGAGTCGCCACCAAGACCCGGCGTAAGCTCTGGTAGCAGATGTTTCTAGGACCTGATTTGATCCCGTTCTTGATGCTCGCCTTCGGAGCGGCGCTTTTCGTGGGCAACGGACTAGCGATGCTTAAACCCCAAGCTGAGCCGCGTCGCGAAAATGAACTGAGACGGGCACCAATAGGGCGCAGTCTGTTGATGGTCGTAGTTGGGTTAGTGGCTTCAATATGGGCTCTGGCAACACTCATCGGGTAAGCCGTCGTTCTTTCCGGGCAATTTCCTAAATTCGATAAATGGCGTTCACCGACTGGCCGCGTTGTCGGTGAAGTTGTCGATATCGCTGCGGTTAAGTTTGGGATATGGAGTATTGGAATGATTTGTCATGGCGAGCCAGCCTGGCCTGCCATGACCTAGTTGGGTGGATGATGTGGGATCAACGAGCCACGTCAGAATACGCGTCTCTGGGAATCCCCAATGGGATGGGGTGGGTCGTAGCGTGGCGTCTCGCTGCTCTTGGAGATGTGTCGCCGTCGGTGGCCGCGTCCGCTACCTATTCGATCAACCCAGCGGTGATTACTGTTGTGATGGAGGCATATCAAGATGTAACTGATTGCGAATCCATCCTCGCTGTTAGAGACGCAGCAGTTGTCCCCGGGCTAGACGAAATAGCGCCCGGTTTGTCTGAAAAACTTGGTTCATTTGCTACCGCGATGTGGCACGGGGTTGACACCATGCATCATGGGGCTCGACCAATGTTTGTTGCGCACCGAACTCGCCCTCGACCACCTGACGGCGAGGCACCGCTCTCGGCATGGCTTGCGATGAACTGTTTACGCGAACTGCGAGGTGACAATCACTGGGCGTTATGTGCAAGTGAGGACTTAGATGACGTGGAAGTCGGGCTTTTGCATTCCGTGATGGTTGACCTTGAAGAGTACGGCGATGAGGAATGGATAGCTCGCAGTCGAGGCAACGATGATGAGGCAATTGCATCTGGCTGGGCTCGTTTAGAAGCTAAAGGGCTCGCTTCCAATGGGACCATTAACGAAACAGGTCAAAAGTTTCGGATGGAACTTGAAGACAGAACCAATGCATTGACAGCGCCGGCTTGGCAGGCGGTTGGTGAAGAGGAAACAATTCGATTTTGTGAATTAGTTGAGCCCTACCACGAAGCTTTTTTGGACAGGATTAACGCGACCGCGGGCCCACGGTGGATGCCTGCGTCACGAGTACAGCGAGGACCCAAACGCTCTAGTGAGATACGGGCGGATAGGTCTTTGGGTTGAGAGCTTGGAGCGGGTGACGGGAATCGAACCCGCGTTCTCAGCTTGGGAAGCTGACGTTCTGCCATTGAACTACACCCGCAAATCGTGCAATGAATCAGCAGCGAAGTCTAACGAAGAAGCTATAGCGGAACTCGATCCTCTGGTGAAGCCGCCCTTTGAAACAATTGATAATCACTGTCAACGCTAGGCTGCCTTTCTCATGATTCTCTCAGACCGGACAATCCGCGAGTTGCTGGCAGCTGGTCGAATTGTGATTGACCCATTGGATCAGCAAGACATCCAGCCGTCCTCAGTGGACCTTCATTTGGATAACAGATTCAGAGTCTTTTTGAATCACACAAGAAGAGTCATCGATGTCAAACAAGATCAGAC
>SGYJ01000002.1 GCA_004214275.1 Acidimicrobiales bacterium
AATTGATGTTGGGGCGTCTACAGGCGGATTTACGGACTGCGTCATTCAACGAGGCGCGACGCAAGTCGTTGCTATCGACGTTGGTTATGGACAACTAGATCACGGTCTTCGCGAAGACATCAGGGTGAAAGTTTTCGAACGCACCAATGTCAGGCATTTGGATATCTCTCAAATCGGAGGCCCTGCAACTCTCGTGGTGGCCGATCTTTCCTTTATCTCACTAAAAGTTGTATGTCCGAGACTGACGAGTTTGTGTGAACCGGATGGGGACCTACTTATGCTGGTAAAGCCACAGTTTGAGGCTGGACGAGTCGAAGCGACTCAGGGTCAGGGGATAATTCGTAACCCCAAGGTCTGGCACAGAGTTATTAAGGAAGTATCAGAGTGTTTTTCGGAAGCGAAGTTTGGGGTGATGGGTGTGATGGTTTCACCACTTCGCGGCGCTAGCGGAAATACAGAGTTCTTCCTCCATTGTCGACGGGGAATTGACCTGTCGACTCAATTTGAATCAATAGATCAGGTAGTTGAAGAAGCAGAGCAAGTAGGTAGCCCATGAGTGTGATTTCCATAATGGTGCACCCGGAACGAAACGAATCACTTGAGTTGGCGGCTGCGCTAGTCGAGTATCTAGAAAAATCTGGTAACAGGGTGCGTCTCGACGAAGTTGGGGCTTCAGCAGTCGGAAGGTCTGAACTGGGTTGTCCGACAGAGAACTTTGCTACTGATGCTGATTTAGCAGTCAGCATTGGCGGTGACGGAACCATGCTTCGTACCTTTGAACGGGTTGCTCAGGCCGGTGTCCCTGTTCTTGGCGTCAATGTCGGCCACCTTGGTTACCTCACGGAGTTTGAAGCAGACGAGGCACAAACCGCTGTTGATAAGGCGTTGCGGGGAGATCTACCGGTTGAAGAACGTCTGATGATTCAGAGCCGTGTTCAAAGGTCCGATGGTGAAATCGAAGGTACTTGGATCGGGCTCAACGAGGCAGTGGTTGAGAAGAAATCGCAGGGTCATACGGTACGCCTCGCAGTAACGATTGATGATTCACCCTTCGCGACGTACGCGGGAGATGGCCTTATAGTTTCAACTCCGACTGGTTCAACCGCATACAACCTCTCTGCTCGTGGTTCCATAGTTGCTCCCACGCACTGGTCACTCCAATTAACCCCGGTTGCACCGCATATGTTGTTTGATCGCTCACTGGTATTAAGACCCGACACGGAAATCAGGATCTCAGTAGTAGGAGAACGAGAGGCAAACCTCTCTGTTGATGGCAGAAGTGTCACCGCATTAAGAGACGGTGACGTCATGATCGCCACGCGATCTGAGGTCATTGCGCGCCTGGTTACCTCCGGTTCAGGGGGGTTTCAGCAGGTACTGAAACAAAAGTTCGGCCTGAAGGATCGCTAATGCTTCTGGAACTCTCTGTCCAGAACCTGGGAGTAATTGAATCCTCATCCCTCGTACTCGGCCCGGGAGTAACAGTGCTTACGGGAGAAACTGGTGCCGGGAAAACGATGGTTGTCCAAGCGATACAACTGTTAACAGGCGGCAGGGCAGATCCATCCATGGTGCGCAATGGGGCAGAACAAGCCACGGTTGAAGGCCGATTTCAAACCTCCGACGGTGGTGAAGTCATACTCCGACGTGTGGTACCTACAGAAGGCCGCAGTAGGGCCTATCTCGATGGGGGACTGGCAGGAATGCCTCAGTTGACAGAGATCGGGTTGACCTTGGTCGACCTTCACGGCCAACACCAACACCAATCGCTTTTACAACAGAAGGTGCAACGCTCAGCGCTTGATCAGTATGGAAAAGTTGATCTCGAACCACTCAATGAGGCTCGGAATGCTGAACGACGCCTGGTCGAATCGATTGAAGACTTAGGAGGAGACACCCGATCCCGTGCTCATGAGATCGATTTATTGAAGTTTCAGGTTGAGGAAATACAAAAAGCTACGTTGGGCAACCCGACAGAACTTGATGAACTAGCGGAACTAGAAGAACTCCTCGCCGATGCAAGCGCGCACATTGAGTATGGAAGCCAAGCACGCGAGTCAATAAGTGGCGACGATGGCCTCATCGACGCCCTCGGGAATATCATTACCAGTCTGAGTGATCGAACCCCGTACAAGGAACTAGCTGACCGTCTGCGAGGTTTACAAGCCGAAGTCACAGATGTCGCTGCGTTGATGCGTGACCTGGTTGACTCAATCGAAGATGACCCGCAAAGGCTCGCTGATGTTCGCGAGCGTAGGCAGTTATTGATTGACCTTCAGCGGAAATATGGTGACAGTATCGAGGCGGTTATTGAGTACCAGTCGGAAGCATCGCAACGACTCGAGCAACTTCAAAACCATGAAGCCAACGCTGCAAAACTCGAGGCTGACCTCATTAAGGCACGAAAGCAGATAGCAGCAAGTTCAAAAGTTGTCGCGACAGCCAGGCGACGGGCCGCACCTTTATTTGCTGAAGAAGTAAGTCGATATCTTCCCGAATTAGCGCTGGAGAACGCGGGACTGTCGGTTGAAGTTAGAGGAGAGGACCCAGCTGATGATGTTGAGGTCATGTTTCGAGCCAATAGCGGCAGCAAGTGGCACGGCTTGGCAAAGGTGGCATCTGGCGGTGAGCTTGCGAGAGTTATGTTGTCCCTGCGTTTGGTTCTCACCTCGGGACCACCCAGCCTGGTTTTCGATGAGGTCGATGCCGGTATCGGAGGAAGTGCAGCGTTAGCCGTTGGTAAGGCATTAGGACGGTTAGGGGAAAGTCATCAAGTATTGGTCGTTACCCACCTACCGCAGGTAGCTGCTTTCGGCGATCACCACCTAGTCGTCGACAAAAATGATGATGGTTCCAATGTTGTCTCGACTGTGACAGAGGTTGAAGGCGACGATCGAGTTCGAGAGCTTGCGCGCATGCTCGCAGGGCAGCCTGAGTCAGCAAGCGGAAACGAACATGCTGCTGAGTTGCTGGAACAAGCGCGTCTTGACCGGAGTCAACCATGAGACTCAGGCGTCGCGATATCAACCTAACTAGCGGAACTTTAGAAGCTCCGGCGCGTGTGGATCGCCGCACCAAAAATCTTATTTCGCGCCTACGCGTCGGAGATATCGCAGTTATCAACCACGAAGATCTAGATCGCGTGGCTGCTGAAGGGCTGGTGTCCGCTCGCGTGGCCGCTGTTGTCAACGCATCGCAGAGTCTGTCCGGAAGATACCCGGCTCTCGGGGCTCTCGTACTGCTCAAATCAGGGATTCCGTTAATCGACGGAGTTGGGGTTAGCGCTTTTAATAGCATCCGAGAAGGCGAAACTGTCTCGCTCATCAACAACAGAGTTTTTGTCGACGGCGAACTAAGAGGCAAAGGGGTCAAACCAACAATCGATGAGTTGGAGCGCCGACTCGAATTGGCAAGAGAGGCAGTGCGTGGACAACTAGGCGAATTCGCAACCAACACACTTCAGTATCTCGCTGACGAACCGGAACTCATCACCGACGACCTAGAGCTTCCTGAAATTGTTTGCAGCATCTCCCAACGACAGGTCCTAGTAGTAGTGCGAGGTATTGACTATCGGGAAGATCTATCTACTCTGAAAAGATCTGGCTATGTGAGCGAAATGCGTCCCGTGTTAATAGGCGTCGACGGTGGGGCTGACGCTCTCTTAGAAGTAGGCCTCACTCCTGACCTCATCGTCGGTGACTTTGACTCCGTATCCAGGGATGCTTTGGACTGTGGGGCGCAACTGCTTGTCCACGCGTACCCTGGAGGTGAGGCACCCGGAGCAACGCGACTAGAACGTCTTGGGTTCGAATACGCGATTGTGGAAGGTCTTGGCACGAGTGAAGACATAGCCATGCGCATTGCTTTCGAAAAAAGCGCAGAATTAATTGTGTTGGTCGGTTCACACACTTCGATGGCTGATTTCTTTGACAAGGGCCGCAGAGGGATGGCCTCAACTTTCTTGACCCGAATGAAGGTCTCGTCAATTCTCGTTGACGCTAAGGGAGTGGGCCGTCTCTACCGCACCCAGGTACGCAAACGCGACTTAGCCCTACTTGTCCTTTCAGCTATTTTCACCCTGGCTGTGATTGCGGTGGTAACTGAACCCGTTCGTTTATTGTTGCGAACCCTCTGGCTCAACTTAGGGATGTGATGAATACGTGATAAATCTCCGATATCACATCGTCAGTGTCGTGGCTGTTTTCCTAGCGCTAGGTATCGGCCTGGCATTGGGTTCAACCTTTGTTGATTCAATATTGGTAAACGAGCTCGAAGACCAAGTGAACGAATTCAAATTGGACCGAGATGAAGCTATTCGAATCAAGGATCAGGCGGTTGCTTACCAGAACAGTTCGCTAGAAGACAATGAAGCACTTCGGGTTGAAGGAGTTAAACAAAGGCAACGCCACGATGAGCAGCTTGAAGATCTCCGTGCTTCTTCTTTAGAAGAGATAGATGCCATTCGAGACCAAAGTGAGACGGATAGGGCGACCAACAACCTTCTTCTAAATTCGATCGAAAACTTGATGCCCAGAGGCCATTTAGAAGGAACCTCATGGGTCATGTTGGCTCCAACTGGCGTAGACCGCTCGGCTATGTCAGAAATTCGCGAAGTTTTAACGCGTTCCGACGGCGAGTATCTGGGAACCCTATGGATACGACCAGCAATGAATTTCCAAGACCCGGAGATCTCGTCGGCACTAGCTGAGATATTTGCAGTTGAATCGGATTCGGTTGCAGTTTCCGAGGCAACGATTAGTCGTTTGGCTGCTTCTTTGTTGGCGAACGACGAAGTGATCAATAAAGAGACCGGGTCAACTAACGGAGTCATTACGAGATTGAGTGACCTTGGCTTGATACGTTTCGATCGTTATCAGTCAGCAGTAACTATTGAAGAGCTTTCCAATTCGGCCAACAGGATAATTTTCGTCAATGATTCAGAGCACACGGACCTGCACCAGGACTTCATAGTTCCCCTTATCCAAGAAATAACTGACCGCAGAGGCAATGGGGTCGGAGCTGTGATTGAACTGCAAATTAGTGATGCAACACGAGGACAAGTGGTTGACAGAATCCGCGACGATTCAGATCTCGCGAAAGGTTGGTCGACGTTTGATGACATTGACTCTCTGGAAGATCGCCTTGGGCTCTTAGTGGGACTTAGTCGTCTGCCGGTTGTAGGCCACTACGGTGAATTACCTACTGCTGAGGAGCGGTTTCCTAGATGACTCACGTGGTAGCGATAGTGCCCGCAAAGGACAACGTGGAGTCGATTTCAGCGACGGTAACGGCTCTTTTGACGAGCGGCGCTATTGGTGAGGTGTTAGTCGTCGATGATGGGTCGGTGGACGGCACAGGCGAAAGTGCCAACAAAGCCGGAGCCCGAGTGATCGAGTTGGCGTCAAATGTCGGAAAAGGTGGAGCTGTGGCAGCAGGTGTTGCATCTTCAGGTGCCCCCGACGACTACCTCCTAGTTGACGCGGACCTTGGCGGTTCGGCAGCCCACGCCGTAGAGCTATTACAACCGTTGGTGGAAGACAGGGCCGAGATGGCGATCGCTGTATTCCCTCATGAAGGAAGATCGAGAGGATTTGGTTTCGCGAAACTCACGGCAACAGGACTGCTGGTCGAGGCAACCGGCCGGAGTTTCCTTGAACCTTTATCGGGCCAGCGAGCTATTAATGGACCTTTGATGCGTTCACTGACTCTGGCAGGTGGATTCGGATTAGAGGTCGGCCTCACGATGGACGTCGATGTGGCCGGAGGACGAATCGTAGAGATACCCCTAGAGCTTTCCCACACGCCGACCGGTAGAGGAATCAGGGGCATTCTCCACCGAGCAGGACAACTACGAGATCTGATGCGAGCGTCCGCGTCTCGTTTGGGATGGCGGTGCACTCTAGAGTCAACTCTGCGAGCAGCGATTAGGAGAATCAAACAGTGGTATTGACGATTGGTGTCTTTGTAATAGCCGTAATCGCTGCGCTGCTTGCTTGGGGGCGCCTGGGCCCCGCATTAGCGCTCCCGGGCCTGCAGAAAGAGAACTACCGCGGGGTGCTCATCATTGCCGTTTCAGGAATTTTCGTCGTGGCGTTGGAGGTCATAATCGTCGTTAATTTGTATTGGGGGTTCAGACCGTCTTTATATGGCTCACATGTTGTAGCGGTATTGATGCTCGTAGTCACCTTCGGAGTATTGGGATGGGTTGACGACACTCGTGGAGGGAACAGTGGCGGAGGATTCGAAGGGCACCTTCGTTCCGCTGTATCTCAACGAGCCGTATCTACCGGTCTTGTGAAATTAGTTGGAGGTGTTCTTGTATCCCTCGCTGCAGTGTTGATTGCCGACATCAGCGATGGCTTAGTAGAGATGACCCGTTGTGCGGCAATAATCGCGTTAAGCGCCAATCTCTTAAATTTGTTCGATAGAGCCCCTGCGCGTTCGTCAAAAATTTCTCTCCTGTGGTTCGTAATTCTGTTGGTGTCGGTTTTCATTTGGGGTGATTCTTACTCAGCTGTGCATCTGGTCTGGGCAGCAGGTGTCGTGGGTGTAAGCGTTGGCCTGATGCCAGCGGAACTTATGGAAAGACATATGCAAGGTGACACCGGGGTTAACGCGACAGGCGCAATCCTCGGATTTTCAACGGTTCTGGTCAGCGCATCGACAGTCCAATGGGTGGTCTTGCTGTTGCTGGCGGGCTTCAACCTTGCGAGCGAACAAACCTCTTTCAGTCAGGTGATCGCCGATAACGCGTTATTGAGTCGCGTTGACCGCGCAGGCACGAGGCAACCAAAAACTTGAAGTTGTCGTCGGACCCGAACTCAACGTTGTGCTGCGCGAAAACTGTTGCCCATGGTCAACAACATTGGAGAGCGGAACCGCTAAATTCTGTTTCAGTGCACCAGGACCTCAACTATGACTAAACACATCTTCGTTACCGGTGGGGTCGCGAGTGGACTTGGCAAAGGCATAACCGGGTCCTCACTCGGACGGTTGTTGAAAGCGAGAGGCCTCAGGGTCACTATGCAGAAGTTCGACCCGTACATCAATGTCGACCCCGGCACGATGAACCCCTTTGAACATGGGGAAGTCTTTGTAACAGATGATGGCGGAGAAACAGATTTAGATTTAGGCCATTACGAACGCTTTATCGACGAACCGTTAACCAAAGATTCAAACGCGACTACCGGCTCTATCTACCAGGCTGTGTTGGCAGCGGAACGCCATGGAGATTATTTAGGTAAGACAGTTCAGGTAATTCCTCACATCACCGATGAAATAAAGAGACGCATCAGGCGCTTAGCAACCGCCGACACCGACATAGTCATAACTGAAGTCGGAGGAACAGCCGGAGACATCGAAATATTGCCGTTCCTAGAGGCAATTCGGCAGATGCGATTAGACGCTGGGCGAGGCAATGTCTGTTACGTGCACGTCACCCTTGTCCCATTTATCGGCCCATCAGGTGAACAGAAAACTAAACCTACCCAACACTCCGTGACCGAGCTGCGAAGTCGTGGAATTCAACCTGACGCGGTGGTGTTGAGGAGTGAGGAACCTATTGATACGGCATTACGAGAAAAGATCTCACGATTGTGCGATGTCGAGTTATCGGGGGTAGTTAATGCCCCTGACGCGTCAAATCTCTACGAGGTTCCTTTGATACTTCATGAGGAAGGTCTTGATCGATACGTATGCGAAATTCTCGGTATTTCGAACCTGGAACCAGACCTCGAATCTTGGTCCTCGTTAGTTGACCGGATTGAAGGAGCCACATCAAAGGTCCGCATAGGAATAATTGGGAAATACGTAAGTCTTCCTGATGCCTACATGTCAGTTGTCGAAGCATTACGACATGGCGGGTATCAGCACGCCGCAGATATTGAAATTGAGTGGATCCAAGCCGAAGATGTGGAAGGTCTCCTGGCTGGAGGCCGACTTGCTCATCTAGACGGAATGATTATTCCAGGAGGCTTCGGAGAACGAGGGATCGAAGGAAAAATAGCTGCGGCCCGCTACGCGAGAGAAAACGAGATCCCCTGTTTGGGTATCTGTTTGGGTCTGCAGGTCATGGTCACCGAGTTCTGTCGAAACGAGTTAGGCCTCGTGGGTGCCAACAGTCGCGAGTTCGACCCAACAACTGCCCACCCTGTTGTTGACTTGATGGATTCGCAAAGGGACGTAACTGACATGGGTGGGACCATGAGACTTGGGTTATATCCAGCTCGACTGCTTGAGGGTACAAAGGCAGCAGAAATGTATGGTGAAGCTTTGATTTACGAGCGTCATCGACACCGCTATGAAGTAAATAATGATTATCGGGCTCCAATGGAAGAGCACGGCCTCATGTGTAGTGGATTATCTCCCGACGGACGTCTAGTGGAATTTATTGAACTCGAGACTCATCCATTCTGGGTTGGCACTCAGGCACATCCCGAATTCAAGAGCCGCCCGGACCGCCCTGCCCCACTTTTTCAGGGCCTAGTCAAAGCAGCTCTGTCCAGGGCTGAAGGACGAAATCCGAAGCTCCTGGAGTCAAGCGCAGAGTCGGTGGATTGACCCGTGGTCGGCTCACCCGACCCCGAGTTTTCTCTCATCGACGAAGAACTATTGCATGCTGGCTACGCCTTTGATTTATACGCGACTACGTGGTCTGACTCAACAGGCGAAGTTTTTGAACGAGACATCATTCGACACCGAGGAGCGGTTGCTGTTGTGCCCCTTGATGAAGACAGAGAACACGTTTTCCTTGTTCGCCAGTTTCGCACCCCTCTCAATCGCTGGCTCTTAGAACTACCTGCCGGACTTCGCGACAAAGACGGAGAATCAGAAATAGAAACAGCGCACCGAGAATTAGAGGAAGAAGTGGGGTGCGTCGCCCAAACTCTTGAACATCTGGTGACCTTAGTGACTGCTGTTGGGTTCGCTGATGAGTCCATTTCTATATATCTGGCTACCGACCTTTCATGGACTGAGCGTCAAGCTGATGGCGTCGAGGAAGAATCGATGACGGTTGAAACGGTTGCCCTTGCGGACCTGCCCGAAATGATTGCGACCGGATACATCACAGACGCAAAGACTGTCGCGGGTCTTCTGCTACTCCAACGAAGATTGGCGTCGTAATCGAATGACGCCGACCGAAGAAGACGAAGGCTGGAGAGAAAATTTTCTTAATTGGGTAGTCGCGAATAAGGGCCTTGTGGAATCGACTCAAAAGGCCTACAGGCGGGACTTGGAAGAATTCTGTGAATGGTTACATTCCACCGGTGTCAGATTGTCGACAACCAAGGAAGACCAAATAGTTTCGTACGTAGCTCACCTCCGCGACACTCAACGCCACCAAGTAGCGACAGTTGCCCGAAAGTTAGTGGCTCTCCGCCAGTTCTTCAGCTTTCTTGTTTACGAACAAGAAGTGATCTCGGAGGACCCCAGCGCCGAAATAGCAGTACCGACAGTACGAGATGGCAATCCGAAGGCCCTAACAGTTGAACAAGTTCAATCACTGCTTGAATCCCCGGCAGGTGATGGGCCGGCGACCTACCGAGATAGAGCCATTCTCGAAGTCCTTTACGGTTGTGGTCTGCGAGTCGGGGAACTCGTTGAGCTCCAGATAGACGATGTCGATCTCGATGGCCAGCTGCTGAGGGTGTTTGGTAAGGGGAGAAGAGAACGGATCGTCCCACTTGGCTCCCCGGCTGCCGACTGTCTATCGCAGTGGATGAGTGGTGCTGGACGCAATGCTGTCTTGAGTCTCCGAACTGCCAATAGAGGGGCAGAGAGCTCGGTGTTCCTCAGTATCGGGGGACCAAAACGAGGTACGCAACTTTCTCGCATGGGAGCGTGGAGGATCGTCCGCACTTACGGCGACAAAGTTGGACTCGGAGAGGAACTTACTCCGCACGTCTTGCGCCATTCGTGTGCTACTCACATGCTGATCAATGGTGCTGATATTCGATACGTGCAGGAACTATTGGGTCATGTCTCGATCAGGAACACGCAGAGGTATACAGCAGTCAGGGAAGATGAGCTACGGCAGATCTACCAACAGGCTCACCCTCGCGCAGAGGTTCGACTCAAAGACCGATAGGTTCGGTACCGTGCTTGGCGAACAATCACACCACTTGGCAAGGCGCTTCTTGTCCACAGTCGTAGCGAGAGCGCCCGGACGAGACGAGGTTGCTTGGGTTAGAGGGCCTCTGTCAGATGTCGAATTTGAACTTTGGTCACAAATGTCTTCCGCTGACCAAATCCACTCAATCTCGGTCGCCCAACGAGTTGGAACCGAATTACCCGGAGATCAAACAGCCCTAGTAGCGGGCTTGCTGCATGATGTAGGCAAGACAGCAGTTAGATCCGGACTTGTGGTTAGGGTCTCGGCAGCTGTGATCAAGCCCATCGCGACTCAAGAGCGACTTAGTCGGTGGGCTTCAGATGGAAGCTTCCTTTCGAACATCGCATCGTTTATCGATTATCCACGCATTGGCGCTGATCTTCTTCAAAGCATCGGAAGCGACGACTTTGTGGTTCGATGGGCAGCTGAACACCATCTAGCGAGACATGAATGGACAGTGGACAAGGCCAAGGCAGACGTCTTGGCGCGCGCAGACCATTTGGCAGTGTAAGAAGGGTGCATGGAAGCCACAGAAATAACCGAACAACTAAAGAGTGTGATTCTCGATACCTACGGGGACAGGGTCGGGACCTTCAAGCTGCAATCGGTGGACGAAGAAACGTCGAAAGCACGACAAAAGGCTCGCGGGCAGCTTTCAAAAGAACAACGATTAATAATCGACCGTGCGCTTGTTCCTTTTCGGGACTGGCTGATCGATAGAGATCCCGAAGCAGCCGAGCGTGTAGCCAGCGGTTCCCCAGCACCTCAAGATATAGAAACAGCGGTTCGAGCAGCAGAAGATCATGCGGTTGCGCAAATGGCTCCCGATATTTCTACCGACGAAGTAGCCCTACTCGTCTTCCGACTCCAGAACGGCAGGATAGAAACTATCGCAGAGCGCAATAACAACAGGCGGCCTCCTTTACGACTTTCCAACAGACATGTGCGCACTATGGCAGGCGGTTTCGCGATCATCTTTCTCGGATCAGGCATAGCGGGCATGACAGCAGAAGCGGGCACTCTTGTAACGGTTGCTGGTGCTGCAGTGTTCGTTTATGGGTTTAGGAGATGGCGGTCGAGTGAGACGACCTCGAATATCCCAGAAGTATCAGTCTTCCGAGGTGGAAAAATTAAAAGTGAAGGTCGGACACAGCTCTGACCTGAGAATTAGCCTGGTTACTTGAGCGGTAAGAATCCCATAGCACTCTTGGCTCTGCGAACTGTCTGAGCGGCTACTTCACATGCTTTTTCGGCACCGCGGGCAATAATTCGATCAAGCTCTGCAGGGTCTGAAAGAAGCTCAGAGCGACGCTGTTGGACAGGTTCAAGGACGCTGATTACAGCATCGGCAGCATCCGTTTTCAGTGGGCCATACTGGTCATAATCGTTCGCGAGGTTTTCTGGGTCGCGGTCAGTTGCGGCACCAAGAATTGACAACAAATTGGAAACACCCGGCTTATTGTCGAAGTCGAACAACACTTCGTTGTCCGAATCAGTGACAGCACGCTTGAATTTCTTTGCTATTGAGCTCGTGTCCTCGAAAATACCTACAGACCCTGCAGCTGAGTCGGTCGATTTAGACATCTTGTTCGTCGGTTCTTGAAGATCCATCACTCGCGCAGCGATCTTCGGGATAGCAGCTGACGGAAGGACCAACGTTTCGCCATAGCGAGAGTTAAAGCGCTCAGCGATGTCACGAGTAAGTTCTAAGTGCTGCCGTTGGTCATCTCCGACTGGAACCCGATCCGCGTCGTAGATCAAAATGTCGGCTGCCATCAAAGCGGGATAGGTAAACAACCCCGCCGAAACATGTTCTTGGCCGGCATCACCTTGTTTGGTCGATTTATCTTTGAACTGTGTCATTCGGCGAAGCTCGCCAAAGGAGACAGTGCATTCAAGAAGCCACGAGAGTTCTGTGTGATACGGCACATGACTTTGGACGAACAATGTGCACACTTCAGGGTCTAAGCCGACTGCTACCAACGTCGCCATGGTCTCAATCGTCTTCGAACGGAGTTCTTGTGGGTCCTGTTGAACCGTCACGGCATGAAGGTCGACTGCACAATAGAAACTGTCGTGTTCATGTTGATCCAGTGCCCACTGGCGTAAAGCTCCAAGATAATTACCCAGATGTATATCGCCAGTTGGTTGGATGCCAGACAACACTCTCGTCATGGACTTGACGGTACCTCAGCTAACGCCCTAAACCGCAGAGGAAGACCGCAAGACCAAATATCGCCCTAAAAAGAGCGCCGTAGCGTGTTACATCAATGTGATTTGCTCCGCTATCGTAATGAAATGCCCTATGAGGTACAGACAACCGTGTTCGAGGGCCCATTCGACGTCCTGCTCCGTCTTATTTTGGAGCAAGAGGTCGATATTTATGAAGTGTCGTTGACCAGCATTGTCGACGCATACCTAGCGGAGATGGACAGGATTATCGGAAGATCGGAGAACCAGGCTTCAACAGGAGCAAGTATCGATCTGGAACTAGCGACCGAATTCTTATTGATAGCCGCAACTCTGGTGGAATTAAAGACCCGTCGATTACTACCAGACCGCAACGACGGCGATCTTGATGAAGAATTCGGTATATGGGAGGAACGAGACCTTCTTCTGGCGCGACTACTGGAATGTCAGACCTTCAAAACCGCTGCGGTGGTCCTGCGACAAATGAGCCTTAGTGCTTCACTTAGCTATCCGAGAACTGCGGGCCCTGATGAGAAGCTCTTGTCTTTGGCTCCGGACCTGCTGATCGGAGTTGATACTGAAGATCTAGCAGTAGCAGCGGTTCGAGCTATGACACCGACCGCGATAAAGCGAGTGGACCTAGGTCACATAGCGCCCATCACAGCTTCGGTCACCGACGCGATGTTTGAACTTATCGATGAACTCCCGAGCCTAGGAAGGGCCAGTTTCAGGCAACTAACTGGTGGGCTAGTCGACCGGATTGAGGTAGTCGTGCATTTCTTGGCGATCCTTGAGTTATTCAAGCAAGGTCATATCGAGTTAGACCAAAGAGAACGATTCGGTGACATCACGCTGATTTGGACCGGGAGTGAGTCAGAGTTGCTGGTTCCCTTAGGCGGCGGATCTTATGACGGCTAGCGAAGATGCAGACACATTCGAAGTCTTGGCCGCTCAACTGGAAACCGAGGGTTCATTGATAGACACTGACCCGTCACAAGGCGAGCTCCCCGACTTGGATCCAACCCTTGTTCCGGCGGACGTAAGAGCAGCCTTAGAAGCAATCTTGATTGTCGCCTCAGACCCAGTTGCCCCCACTGTTTTGGCTCAATTGTTGGAAGTGAGTGTTGAGACGATTGAGGCACTGTGTGAATACTTGGCTGATAGTTATGCCCAAGAAGAACGTGGCTTCACTATCACTCGAGTAGCGGGCGGCTTTCGGTACCAAACTGCCGACGCACAAGCCCCTTATGTCGAGCGGTTTGTTCTCGAGGGTCAGACGACGCGCTTGTCTACCGCTGCACTGGAAACTTTGGCGATAGTTGCATATAAGCAACCGGTGTCCCGGGCACAGATAGCGTCAATACGCGGAGTCAACGTTGATGGTGTGGCTCGAACATTGCAGCAACGCGGCTACATAAAAGAAGTGGCACGCGACCCAGGCCCCGGGAACGCTGCAATGTATGGCACAACGACACTATTTCTTGAGCGTATTGGTATCGACAGCCTTCAAGAATTGCCGAACTTAAGTGACTTTGTTCCAGACGCAGAGGTGGCTGAGACCTTAGAAGCCGTGTTGCGCGGTGATGACGAAGACGGTACAGCACCTGAAACGGAAGCAGGTTCCGAGAATCTGAGTCCTCCCACGTGAATAGCCAGGAGTCGCGTGAGCGACTCCAAAAGGCTCTAGCGCGTTCAGGAGTCGCTAGTCGACGGGTTAGTGAAGACCTAATTGAAGCCGGACGCGTCACCATTAATGGGCAGGTAGCTACCCTCGGCGACAAGGTAGGCCAATCTGACCGAATAGAGCTAGACGGTATCCCAGTCCTAAGGGATCCGGACCTAGTCCACTATTTACTTAACAAACCGCGCGACGTTGTATCGACAGCTCAAGACCCGGAAGGGCGACCAACGGTTGTGGATCTGGTGCCAAGTGACACCAGAGTTTTCCCCGTCGGCCGACTCGACGCTGATAGTGAAGGTCTCATTATTCTGACGAATGACGGTGATTTGACCCAGAGACTAACTCATCCAAGTTTCGGAGTTTCAAAGGAGTATCTAACCCACGTGGAGGGAGTGCCGAGCCGGTCTGCCCTCCGGCGACTACGTGAAGGTATCGAATTAGAAGATGGACTGACCGCACCCGCTGAGGTCTCAATGCCACAGGACGGAGCGTTGCGGCTTGTCATCCACGAAGGACGCAATCGGCAGGTACGTAGAATGTGCGCGGAAATCGGGCACCCAGTACTTCGGCTGGTCAGAATCAGAATAGGGCCGATAACGGACCCGAATCTTGCCGTGGGAGAATGGAGAAACCTGACTAGAGACGAGGTTCGCTCTTTATACGAGGCATCAACCAATTCGTAATCTCGCTTCAAGATGTGTCGGAGGCTTCGGTACCATCTCTTTAGTAAGTCGTATCTATCTGCCCACGGGTCTGGTTTCGTCATGAACAACAACGCACGTCGCGGTCAGATCGTGGGAACAGGCCTCATAGGGGGTTCGGTAGCACTAGCTCTTCGCAGTGCCGGGTGGCACGTAACTGGAACGGATATAGATGCTCAAACGGCTGAGAGGGCGAAAAAGCTAGGTGTCATCGATGCAACGGGAATCGACCAAGAGGCTGAATTAACTTTCGTAGCCGTCCCGGCTGGTTCTCTTGAGGTCGAAATTGAGAAGGCGCTCAGAGAAACCAAAGGGATGGTGACCGATACAGGAAGCGTCAAAACGGGCGTCGCTCGCAACATCAACGATCCTCGGTTCATCCCAGGGCACCCAATGGCTGGCTCAGAACAGGATGGTATCGAGGGGGCAGATGAGCGAATTTTCGATGGTGCAGTATGGGTTCTCACTCCGACCGAAGGCACGGAAGACCTGGGACTACGAGAACTTCAAACTGTTCTCTCCTCAATGGGGTGTGACGTTGTCACGATGACCCCCGAACGTCACGATGCCCTTGTCGCCATCGTGTCACACGTGCCCCACCTCACTGCTGCCAGTCTCATGTGCCTAGCTGACGACCGGGCTTTGGACGATGCGCCGCTTCTTCGTTTAGCGGCCGGCGGGTTCCGCGACATGACTCGAATAGCGGCTGGTCATCCAGACATTTGGCTCGATATTTGCGAAGAAAACAGAGACGCCATTGTCACGGTGCTCGACGAATTTGCTGACCGGATTAGCCACATTAGGGATGTCGTCGCAGAATCTGACCGCGATGGTCTAACAGATCTTCTGTCGCAAGCGAGACGAGCCCGAACCAATCTTCCATCTCGGTATGTGAGGCCTCAAGATCTACTTGAAATAAGAATCCCGATCCCAGACCGCAAGGGCCAAATAGCGAACATCACCATGTTGGCTGCCGACTGCGACGTGAACGTCGCAGATATCGAAGTTGCTCACTCCACTGAAGGGGCTCAGGGTGTTTTAGTCCTAGTGATAGCAAGAGCCGAAGTTCAGCGGTTCCTCGCAGTACTTGCCGGGCAGGGCTACAAACCAACAACGCGAGAGCTTGCATGACCGACGTCCACGTGATGCAACCTTTTGGTGGTCCGATAGTCGGTGTCCCTGACGTTCCAGGTTCGAAGAGTCAGACAAACAGGGCCTTGCTTTGCGCAGCCCTGGCTGAAGGAACCAGCCGTTTGTCAGGGATTCTTTTCGCTGACGATACAGAAGCCATGCTCGAGGCTGTTATTTCCTTGGGGGCCGAGATTGAGGCGGATCGCGAAAGTGCCAGCGTGGAAGTCAAGGGGATCGGTGGTGATCTTAGGTTTCAAGACATCGTTATTGACTGTCGGTCCTCTGGAACAACCTCACGGTTTTTGTTACCGGTTCTCGTTGCTGGAAAAGGGAATGTGGTCATAGATGGAAGTGATCAACTGCGTTCTAGACCGTTCGATGAACAGATCAGAGCATTACGTTCACTTGGTTGCTCTCTCACCGAAACTCGGGCGCCAGGTGAATTACCTATAGAGGTCGTTGCTGAGGGCGTCAACGGCGCAAGAGTCGAAATTTCTGGAGCGACGAGTAGCCAATTCATCAGTGGTCTGATGCTGGCTGCCCCGCTCTATACAGGGGGCCTCACAATTGAATTAACCGGCACAGTTGTTAGCCGCCCATATTTAGATCTGACAGTCAACGTTATGAACGATTTTGGAGTCGTAGTCGAACAGCCCGATGAATCAACTTATGTAATTCAGCAAGGGTCGTACGGCTGTGCGGATATCGAAATTGAACCGGACGCGTCAGCGGCATCTTATTTTTTTGCGGCAGCAGCAATCACCCAAGGCAAAGTAAAGGTTGATGGACTTCACCGAGACAGCTGTCAAGGCGACACCCAGTTTGTGGAAGTGCTTGAAAAGCTTGGAGCGAAAGTCACTTGGGGGAAAAATTCGATAGAAGTCCAAGGCGACCGCATCAATGGGGGCACCTTTGACCTACAAGATTTTTCTGACACTGCGCAAACGTTAGCTTCGGTTGCCGCATTTGCTGAATCTGAAGTTGAAATTAAAGGAATCGGTTTCATACGGGTGAAAGAGACCGACCGAATTACAGCGATCGTCTCAGAGCTAACGAAATGTGGAGTTGAAGTCACCGAAACATCAGATGGCGTAATCATCAAACCAGATAAATGGAGGCTGAAGGGAGCGAGTATCGAGACATACCACGACCATCGAATGGCGATGTCGATGTCGCTACTCGGCCTTCGAGTGCCTCATATCGAAATAACGAATCCAGGGTGCGTAGCAAAAACTTTCCCGAACTTTTTCTCGGTTCTGGAAAAGTTGAGACCCTCCGCAGTTCCTCTGGCTGAAGCTGTGGCGGTAGCGGCCATCGATGGTCCGGCTGGTTCGGGAAAGTCGACAGTCGCTCGGGCATTAGCAGTCGAACTCAATCTTCCCCATTTCGACACGGGCGCTATGTACCGAGCAGTAGCAGTGGCTGCGTTACGTCAACAGATTGATGCGTCAGATTCAGGAGCAATAGCAGCACTGGCAGAGACTGTGGACATAAAAATTAGCGAAAAAACAATTGTCGATGGCATCGATGCTACAGAGGAGATTCGAGGTGCTGAGGCGAGTCACCTAGTAAGTGTCGTAGCAGCGAACCCCGACGTAAGACGAATTCTTGTTCCCCGCCAACGAGAGTGGGCAACTGAGCTAGGAGGAGGGGTGATGGAAGGTCGAGATATTGGGACAGAAGTATTTCCGGACGCCATATTTAAGGTATTCCTGACAGCAGACCTGCAGGTAAGGGCGAAGCGACGTTTTCAAGAAACGGCGGATCAAACGCTTGATGACGTCTTGCAAGATCTGAAACGAAGAGATCACGTTGATTCCACGAGAGACGACTCGCCATTAGAAGTCGCACCCGGAGCTGTGATCTTCGATACAAGCAACATGTCGGCTGAAGCGGTGGTTTCAGAGTTAGCCGAAATGTTTCGTTTGAGGGTGGAGGGTTGATGTCATCTCGGAATTTGGCATTAGATCAAAAAACGCATTGGTACAACCATCTCATGTATCGACTCCTCAAATACTTGCTTTGGGGGGTCTTCAAAATATGGAACCGAGTTACGGTGGAGGGCCTAGACAATATTCCCGATGGGGCTTGCGTGTGGGCCCCAAATCATCGGAGCTACATCGATACTCCCCTCCAAGCCAGTATTCCGCGACGGCTACGTTTTATGGGTAAGGAATCGGTGTGGAATAACAAGTTCTTCGGCTGGCTCTTCACAACTATTGGTTGTTTCCCGGTCAGTCGAGGAAGTGCAGACCGCGCAGCCTTGATGACAGCTCTGAGCGTTCTAGAGAACGGTAACGACCCTGTGGTGGCGTTTCCCGAAGGAGAACGCAAGGATGGGCCTCGAATATTTCCGTTGTTTGATGGTGCGGCCTACCTTGCAGCGAAAACTCAGGTGCCGATAGTGCCCGTTGGAATAGGCGGCACTGCTGAAGCTATGCCCAGAGGAGCGAAGTTCCTGTACCCCAAACGGGTCCACGTCATAATTGGAAAACCCATGGCACCCCCACCGCTCAATGAGAAGGGTCGGCTTTCTAGGAATGACGTACGCGAAACGACGGAAAAACTTCGCGAAGAGATACAGGACTTATTTGACCGAGCTCAGATTGTCTGTGGCACATTCAACGAGTACGACCCGACCGAAAATGATTTGTCTGAATAAGGGCGTTACCTTCAATTGGCGAGAGAGGCAAGCACTTCGCTTGCGGCTATTTCACGATCTAATGGAGCCACGCGAGAGTTGCTAGGAACGGCAAGAAGAGCATGAACTGTTGTCTCTAAGGCCGATAGAAGCTCTCGGAGTTCTCTCGGGGGTGGGAAGTATTCATCCTCATCAGTTATGCGCACCTCTTCCACGCCGAGATTGGGTGCCAAGCGATCGATGACCGCATTAACCAACTCTTCGGGAGCCGAAGCGCCCGCGGTGACGCCGACAGTGCCATGCAGCTCCCGTGGTAGTTCATCTGCGGAGTTAACCCGGAACACCTGAGCACAGCCTGAAGCCTCAGCCAGTTTGACCAAAGCCATGGTGTTCGATGAATTGGCCGAACCTATAACTACGACGGCATCACATTGCTGAGCTATCGACGCAAGAGCGGATTGTCTGTTGGTCGTAGCGAAACAAAGATCACTTCGACCAGGCATCCAAACATCGGGGAATCGCTCCTTTGTCGCCTGCAAGACATCTTCCCAGTCTCGATGGCTGAGCGTCGTTTGAGCCAACATAGCGATTGGTTCATCAAACTCAGGTAAGGCCGCCACATCGGACACTTCCTCCACCAAACTAATTTTTTGTGGAGCAACGGCCATTGTGCCGACGGCTTCCTCATGACCTTGATGTCCTACGTAAACAATTCTGTAACCCTTATCCGAGCGGACACGGACCTCGTGATGAACCTTGGTCACGAGAGGGCAAACAGCGTCAACTACATACCCACCTCGTTTTCGTGCCTCAGCGACAACCTCAGGTGCTGAGCCATGTGCTGAAAGCATCAGAGGTCTCCCTTCAGGAACCTCAGTTACGTCATCTACGAATACAACGCCGAGACTTCGGAACCGATCCACGACTAGTTGGTTATGGACAATCTCGTGGTAACAGTAAACCGGTGGGTCGAAAGACCGCACCATCCATGCAAGCGCTTTGATCGCCATTTCGACCCCAGCGCAAAAGCCTCTCGGTGAAGCAAGTAGAACTCTGGTTATGCTCACGATTCTGAGGCTACCGGCTTGACGCTGTCTGCTGGGTGTAGAGCAAACTCACCCCTATCCTATGAAGCATGTCATTGCCCGTCATTGCCGAAATCGTTACCGGCAGCCCTGCAGAATCAGCGGGGCTGATTCCAGGTGACGAAATTGTCGCGATCGATGGAGAAATCCCTACCGACGTCATTCGATGGCATTTTTTGGTCGATGAAGCCGACCCTACTTTCAGCATTCAACGTGGTGGCCTCGAATTCGAGGTCCAGGTAATGAAAGATGCGGGAGAATCGCTCGGAGCCCAGGTGGACGCGTCAATCTTTGATCGAGTTAGAACCTGTGACAACCACTGCGAATTTTGTTTCATTTACCAACTCCCCAAAGGTATGAGGCGCAGTTTGTACCTCAAAGATGATGATTATCGACTCTCTTTCCTCTACGGGAACTTCACCACTTTGACTCGCTTCACCGAGGCAGACCTGGAAAGAGTCGTTTCGGAAGGCCTATCGCCTCTGTATGTATCAATCCACGCGACCGACCCTGATGTTCGCAGCCGAATTCTCCGTAATCCAAGAGGTGGCTACAGCCTGCGATGGCTAAAAGCGTTGCTCGACTTTGGTATTGAGGTTCATGGGCAGGTTGTCGTCTGTCCGGGTGTTAACGACGGAGACGTCTTAGACGACACGCTGTTAGGGGTTCTCGACCAATTTCCAGAGCTCAGTTCACTAGCCGTTGTGCCTCTGGGAGTTAGTTCTTACAACACTGAATCTTCGATGCGACCTCACACGAAGGATGAAGCCAAGCAGGTTCTGGACGTCGTTGAGGCCTGGCAACAGCGGTTTCTGGAAACGGTGGGTCACCGACTCGCATATGCAGCAGATGAGTATTACCTCCTAGCCAGTGAACAATTCCCCGCAGCCGAAACCTACGGCGAATTCGCGATGCATGAGGATGGAATTGGCATGGCGAGAAGTTTTGAATCAGAATTTTCAGGCCTGGCGACCTCACAGGTTGGAGCCCAGTCTGGATTCTTTCAATGGGTTGACGGCGCACCTGCCGAGGGGTACCGAGAAGTTCGGACTGCTGTTGGGGCCAACCGAGGGGGAGAGCTTTCGTCTGAAGTCTCAGACAGAACAGATGAATTGGTATCTGTGGCCATTAAACCTCGACCGAATGCCCCGATTGCCATTTTGACGGGGGAGTACGGAGCCAAAGTCCTCAGACCGTTGGTTGATTCTTTAGAACGCGACGACATTCGAATCCGAGAAGTAACTAACAATTTTTTTGGAGGCAATATCAAAGTCAGCGGTCTCATGGTTGGAGAGGATGTGCAGCAAGTTCTCGAGACAGAACCATACGGTCACCGATACTTGCTCCCCGATGTCTGTTTGAACAATGGGCGGTTCTTAGATGGGCTTCGACCTTCAGATTTGTCCAAACATGTCGAAGTCATTCCAACCAATGGTGCCGCTCTACGCGCAGCTCTTGAGTCTCGCCGGCCAATTCATCAGACAGACGAGGCATCAGCTCGATGAGAGATGAAGGTGAGCTACCTGTGGTTTCGGTGGTTGGCCGCCCGAATGTCGGGAAGTCGACCTTGTTCAACCGAATTCTCGGACGACGCGAAGCGATCGTCGAAGAAAGGCCCGGGGTAACCAGAGATCGTAAAGCACTCGAAGCTGAATGGTTGGGGCGCCACTTTCAGCTGGTCGATACCGGCGGCTGGATGCCTTCGGGTAATGAGCTTGATGACAAAGTGTCGGCTCAGAGTGAGAAAGCCATTGGAGATTCGGACTTAATAGTTCTAGTTGTTGATGGCACCACTGGAATAACCGAAGAAGACGCCAGGGTCGCATCAATCTTGCGGAGGTCAAATACGCAAGTCATCCTTGCAGTCAACAAAATAGATACCCCCCTCCGCGACCCTGATATTTGGGAGTTCGTATCTTTGGGTTTAGGAGATCCCATGGGTGTTTCTGCCCTCCACAGTCGAAATACAGGTGACCTGCTTGACCTGATCATCGAGATGTTGCCCGATGAGCAGGACGAGATAGACGGAGATATTGGGGACAATGACGAAGCTGAATCAAATGGAATTCCAGGAGTAGCCATTGTTGGTCGGCCAAACGTCGGCAAGTCGACGTTGTTTAATCGGTTGATCGGTGATGATCGTTCAGTGGTACACGACATGCCCGGGACCACCCGCGACGCGATAGATACAGTCGTCGAGACAGAACTTGGACCGTTGCGGTTTATCGATACCGCCGGTATGCGTCGCAAGGCTCGAGTAGACGACGACACTGAGTATTACTCCAATCTGCGAGCACTCCGGGCGATCGATAAGGCCGACGTTGCTCTACTGGTTATCGACGCGTCTGAGGGCGTTACATCGCAGGATCAACGACTGGCCGAGCGAGTTGATGCCGCAGGGTGCCCCATAGTGATCCTCATGAATAAATGGGAAGTTGTCGACCAAGAGGAAAAGGATGAAGTCATGTATCAAGTAGGACAGCGGCTTCATTTTTTAGGGGAATCACCAGTACTTCGTGTAAGCGCCCTAACCGGTCGCGGTGTCCACCGGCTGGTTCCCGCATTAGAAGCAGCGATAGACGCATACGAAACAAGAGTTCCCACGCGAAAGGTAAACGAAGTAATTCAGCTGGCGCAGTCATCCCAGCCGGCCCCGCATGGAGGGCGAGTCCTCTACGCCACTCAGGGCGCAACCCATCCCCCGACTTTCACTCTATTTACCAACAAAGAGATTCCTGCCAGCTACGTCCGGTACCTAGAACGTCGACTGCGTGAAGAGTTCGACCTCGGCGCGACACCAATCAAAATTCGCCTACGGCGCCGTGGATAGACGACTTAAATGATTGAGTGCAAAGCAGCTAGGCCGATGCAATTGGTGCGTGCTGTATGACTTGGTGCGACAAATGTGATCGAGATTTTGACATTGGCCTGTTAAGTGTCGATGGTCATTGCCCTGGCTGCGCTACTTGGCTCGCAGATCCCCCGCGAGCAGGCTCTGTTCCATGGCATTTCTGGGTCGTAGTCGCGGGTGCAGTGATCTATTTGGGATGGCGGGCGGCTCAAGGGATTTTGTGGGCGGTACAGCAACTGTTCTGAGTCTCCAACGCTTGCGGATCCGCGCTGCGGCCGAGGTATCGTGGCCTCGTTGCGGGCTGTGGCGCAGTTTGGTTAGCGCACTGGTCTGGGGGACCAGGGGTCGGAGGTTCAAATCCTCTCAGCCCGACAGCAATGTGGTCCGCCACCAAAAGGTGGCGGACCACATAGTCGCTTTTGTAGGTCAGGTCTCACCCACTTTACGAATGTGTTATGTGCGGCTTTGCATGAGTTGATCGAGGACTTCGATAACCGAGCTGGGATCCACCACTGTTCTAAGTGAGTTCTGAAATTCGCTGTTGAGCAGCCCATAAGAAACGGCTTCGTCTAGAAAGCCAATAAATTTATCCCAAAAATTGCCGACATCGAGAAGTACGAGTGGTAGCTGATGGATGCCCAGTTGTGTCCAGAGGAGCAACTCAACGACTTCGTCTAGGGTCCCCAAGCCTCCAGGTAAAGCGACTGCTGCATCAGCAAGGTTGAACATCGCAGACTTTCTTTCGTGCATTGAGGAAACTAAATGCAGCTCGATTCCCCCTCGATGTCTGACGTCTCGCGAGAAGGTGTTCTCAGGGTAAACACCGATGACGCGGCCCCCCTCGGAGATAGCAGCGTCGGCCACAACCCCCATTAGGCCAGCGTCACTCCCACCAAAAACTATGGTCATATTTTCCCTTGCGAGGTGTTCGCCTAGGTCTTTGGCTAGCCCTATAAGTTCGGGCCGGTCACCTCTGGAAGAAGCACAGAAGACCGCAACGGAAGTGAGCTGAGATTGTTCCGCTAACACCCCTAGCCACGCTCCTCAAGGTAAGCACTCTTCGACGTTTGAACGAACTCGGATTCGTATCGGGAGCGCACTTGGTCGAGGAGCTGAGAAGCGCAGGTGAAAGTTCGATCTATGTTCACTTGTCACTCTCCTAACTCTTCGGCCAGATCGACTGCATCAACCCAACTGCCATGGTTCATTAGGAGACGCCGGTATTGAACAAAGATTCGCATGCTATTGAGTGCCATCACACCAGCCAGTGAAGTTCCGTGTCGGTAGCCAGCTACGAAAGCTCCGTCGTTCATTGATCCGGTAAGGACTTCTACCGCATCGAAATCAGTTGTGTCGCCCGCTACCTGGATACGATCTTCGTATTGGTCGGACCACACGAAGGGCACTGAGCTATACGGGTTGTTATTTTCTGGATGCAGAAGATTCTTGGCCGCTAGCGCAGCGTGCTCAGTGGCAGTCGTCCAGTGCTCCGTTCGTCGAGCTCCGCCCCCGAGCCACCCGTTAGGTGCCTTGGCGACATCTCCCGCTGCATAGATTCCAGGAATGCCTGTATTCAAGTGTTCGTCACACACGACGCCGTCATCAAGGGATAATCCAGAGTCGATTAGCCATTCAATGTTGGGCGTAGCTCCGATTCCTACCACCAGAAGTTCTGCTGGGAGATAAGTGCCGTCTGTAAGTTCGATTTCCTCAATACCGTTGCGGCCATGCACATTCACAACTCCGGTTCCGAGTTTCAGGTCGACACCATGGGCGTGGTGAAGTTGCCCGCAAGCGCTTCCCACTTGATGCCCTAGTCCTCGCACTAGTGGCGCTTCATTGGCTTCAATGATTGTTACTTGACAGTCGTGTTGTCTTGCGGCGGCCGCGACTTCGGACCCGATGAAGCCGGCACCAACGATCACGACTGCCGAATTTGACTTAAGAGCGGAGCGAATAGCCAGCGCATCATCAACCGTCCTAAGGACGTGAATTCCGTCGATGTCGTCAGATTCTGAAAGTTTTCTTGCGCGTGCTCCTGTAGCGATGATGAGTCCGTCGTAACGAATTGCGTCACCACCCACCGTGACTTCCTGTCGGTCTATGTCGAGGCCAGTGGCTCGCTCCCCGAGAACGAGGTTTAGGTCAAGATCGGAGAGGTCCGAGTCCGAGACAAGCGTAAGGTCATCAGGGTCCTGGTCTGAGGTGAGCATCGATTTAGATAGAGGGGGCCGATCATAAGGAGAGTGCTTTTCATCACCCACAAGGGTCAAGGCACCCTCGAAGCCTTCACGACGAAGATTTTGGCAAGCACGTACTCCAGCCAGCGACGCGCCTACTACAACAATTTCTTTCACATAACTCACCTCGACCCTGAACGTTATCTGGCCACCTCTATGCGGTGGTGGCTGCAATGGTCAACCATGAGGTGACCACGCAGGGTGATGCTATTGGTCTTCGAATAAAGAAGCTGAAAGAAAATCAATGGCCTTTTGTCCTTGCGCGCGGCCCAAGAGACCGGTACAGATGCTTGACAACGTTGTAACTACACGGGTGTAATCACAAGTCCGGAACTTAAACTGTCTGGGTCGAAGATTTGATTCTTCGCTTTGGAGTACCTAGGGCCCCAAATAGGCCAGGTGATTTGAAGTGAGGGTCGGGTCTACGGCGGGAAGGTCGGATCGGGGGAACCGGCAGTGGTAGACGAGGAGCGAAAGTGGCGATAACAGACCAAGCGCAGACCAGCAAAAACGAAGAAATGAGCGACGGCACCTCAGCGGTTGGGATGCAGGTCCAAAAGCGAGATGGCAGCAAGCAGACCGTTGACGTCAACAAGATTGTTCGAGCCGTTGAGCGCTGCTCGTCAGAGTTACCTGGCGTTGATCCAATGCGCATCGCAACCCGAACGATTTCTGGCCTTCATGACGGCGCAACGACCACCGAGTTGGATGAGTTATCAATACGAACTGCAGCGGCGCTCATCGTTGAAGAACCCAACTACTCTCGTTTAGCGGCTCGGCTACTCGGAACCTTTATCGATAAAGAGGTTCAGAACCAAAATGTTCACTCTTTCAGCCAGTCCATTGAATTGGGCGCTGAGTGTGGTCTGATCCACGAAAGTGTTCTCGAGTTCGTTCAAATACATGCCCGCAAATTGAATAACGCGGTTCTCGAAGAACGAAATCATCTGTTTGAATTTTTCGGCCTGAGAACGGTTTATGACCGCTACCTATTGAGGCACCCGACCGACCGGACTGTTATAGAAACTCCGCAGTACTTCTTGTTACGTGTCGCTTGTGGCTTGGCCCGCACGCCAGAGGAAGCGACCACGCTTTATGAACTTATGTCGAGTCTCGAATACTTGACGTCGAGTCCGACATTGTTCAATTCGGGAACGGCGCATCCTCAGATGTCGTCGTGTTATTTGCTTGATAGTCCAGAGGACTCCCTCGAAGGTATCTACAAGCGTTATACCGATATAGCGCAGCTCTCCAAATTTGCAGGCGGAATTGGAGTTGCATGGCACCGCATCCGATCTAAGGGTTCTTTGATTGGTGGGACCAACGGGCTGTCCAATGGCATTGTGCCATGGCTTAAGACTCTCGATTCTTCTGTTGCTGCGGTCAACCAAGGAGGTCGACGCAAAGGAGCAGCCTGCGTTTACCTTGAAACATGGCACGCCGACCTAGACGAATTCCTGGAACTTAAAGACAACACAGGAGATACTGCTCGCAGAGCGCACAACCTGAATCTGGCGAACTGGATACCGGATCTGTTCATGGAGCGAGTCGAAAATGACTGGCAATGGTCTTTGTTCGACCCTAAGGCGGTTCCGCATTTAACAGACCTATATGGCGAGGAATTTCGGCAGGCGTATCTTGCTGCGGAGCAAGCGGGACTCTATGAACGTCAGGTTCCGGCGCGACAGCTTTATAGCCGTATGATGCGAACTTTGGCCCAAACAGGCAATGGGTGGGTTACTTTCAAGGACGCTTCCAACCTCAAATGCAACCAGACCGGCGAGCCAGGCAATGTTGTGCACTTGTCGAATCTTTGTACAGAAATTCTGGAAGTTACCAATCAAGAAGAAACAGCAGTCTGCAACCTCGGGTCAGTCAATCTTGGTCGACTCGTCCGTGATGGAGCTTTTGATTTCGATCGTTTGGGTGAGGTTGTCCGCACGGCGGTGCCTTTCCTCGACCGGGTTATAGATATCAACTTTTATCCAACTGGTGAAGCAGGAACCTCCAATAGTAAATGGCGGCCTGTTGGCCTTGGCCTTATGGGACTCCAAGACGTCTTTTTCCAACTTGGTATAGCGTTCGATACCCCTGAAGCTCTGGCGCTGTCAACCAAGATAAGCGAAGAGATCTACTACTGGGCGTTGTCTGCGAGTTGCGACCTAGCCGCAGAGAGCGGAGCCCATGAAGGCTTTGCTGAAACCCGGGCAGCGCATGGCGATCTTCAGTTCGATCTATGGGGTATCGAGCCAAGTGACTCAACACGTTGGGCTGCTCTCAAAGACCGAGTGAGCCAACACGGTCTGCGGAACTCGCTGATGATAGCCATAGCACCAACTGCCACAATCGCATCGATCGCCGGTTGTTACGAATGCATAGAACCGCAGGTGTCTAACCTTTTCAAACGGGAAACTCTTTCGGGTGAGTTTCTTCAAATCAACCGTTACCTCGTAAATGAACTTCAAGATCGTGGCCTGTGGACCGAAGACATGGCTCAGCGAATCAAACGAGATGAAGGCTCGATACAAGACATCGACGAGATTCCAGCCGACTTGCGTCAGATCTATCGAACGGCCTGGGAGCTACCGCAGCGGGCATTAATTGATTTGGCGGCCAGCAGAGGCGCCTACGTTGATCAGAGCCAGTCTTTGAATCTCTTCATGGAAAGTCCGAGCATCGGGAAGTTGTCGTCCATGTACATGCATGCGTGGAAGAGCGGCCTCAAAACGACCTATTACCTGCGGTCCAGGCCGGCAACTCGAATCAACCAGACAACAACTGGCTCCGACGGCGCCGGATCAGATGGACCTCCAACTGATGGTGCCGCTGAGCCGTCGCCCTTCACTGATGAGGAGGCCATCGCATGTTCGTTAGAGAATCCAGAATCATGCGAAGCCTGCGATTAATAAACCAGGTACAGAATCACACTCAACACACGCCGAGAAATGACAACGAATGGCCCTTACAGAACCAGATGAGAGTTTCGCTAACCCCGAACCCATAACAGAGCAAGTATCGACAGAAGACAGGGCTATCGGGAGGCCCAGAAAGATCCTTGATCCCGGCTTCAATTTAACTTTGCGTCCTATGCAGTACCCCATCTTTTATGAGATGTACCAAGACGCAATCAAAAACACGTGGACGGTCGATGAGATCGATTTTTCAGATGACGTTGTCGACCTTGATCGGAATCTGCTGCCGGCCGAAAGACATTTGATAAATCGTCTCGTCGCATTTTTTGCTACTGGCGACTCAATTGTCGCCAATAACCTGGTGTTGAACCTCTATCAGCACATAAATAGCCCAGAAGCGCGGATGTATTTGAGTCGCCAGTTGTATGAAGAGGCTTTACATGTCCAGTTCTATCTGACGTTGTTGGATACCTACATACCCGACCATGATGAAAGAGCAGAAGCATTCGCAGCGATAGAAAATATTCCGTCCATACGAAGTAAGGCTGAGTTCTGCTTTAAATGGATGAGCAGCATGGAAGAGCTGACAGAAATTCGGACACGCGAGGAGCGCAAGCAGTTCCTTTTAAACTTGATTTGTTTCGCCGCTTGCATTGAAGGACTTTTCTTCTTTGCTGCGTTTGCCTACGTCTATTTCTTGCGTAGTAAGGGTCTACTCAATGGCTTGGCAGCAGGAACCAATTGGGTCTTTCGGGATGAATCGTGTCACATGAATTTCGCTTTCGAGGTCGTAAAAACGATCCGAGAAGAAGAACCGGAGTTGTTTGACGAGGATCTATCCAATCGGATTGTCGAAATGCTTGATGACGCTATTGAAGTCGAAAGTCAATTCGCGGAGGACGTCCTGTCTGGTGGGGTAGCAGGCATGTCGACGGCCGATACACGCACCTATTTAGAGTTCGTGGCAGACCAGCGTCTCGCACAACTCGGATTGCCAAAACGCTATGGCTCCAAAAACCCATTCGACTTCATGGAACTTCAGGACGTTCAAGAACTTACGAACTTCTTTGAAAGGACCGTGGCGGCCTACCAACATGGTGTTGAGGGCGATGTCGCGTTCGATGAGGACTTCTAGCTAGCTCCGCCTTCTAGATGTAGCTATCAGTTGTCTAAAAAGGTCTCGATCAGTTTGTCTACTGCTGATACCGGCGTGGTTTGACCTGACCTGACCTGTGACTCCATCTTTACTAAAAGACTTTTGACTATCGGATGATTTCTTAGTGCTTCTATGAGCCGATCATCGAGCATGGACCACATCCATCGAACATTCTGTTCCTCTCTACGACGTTCAAGCTCACCAGCGTCGCTGAGGAGGCGCCTGTGATCTTCGACCTGTGCCCATAATTCATCAACCCCTGCGCCCGTTAGACCGGCACAGGTGAGGACTGGGGGGCTCCAAAGAGGGGAGCTAGGAGCCGTTAGGTGGAGCGCGACCTCGTATTCCCGTGCGGCGGCAGCTGCAGCTTGGGCGTTATCGCCATCAGCTTTGTTGACCGCAATCATGTCCGCCAACTCCAAGATTCCTTTTTTGATTCCCTGCAGCTCGTCTCCAGCTCCAGGGAGCATCAATACGAGGAAGAAGTCGACCATGTCAGCGACAACTGTTTCGCTTTGCCCGACCCCAACTGTTTCGACCAAAACAACATCGAATCCAGCAGCTTCGCAGAGCAATATGGTTTCTCGGGTCATTCGGTTGACGCCACCCAGTTCTCCAGCGGTTGGCGAAGGACGAACGAATGCAGATGGGTCGTTGGCCAATGAGGCCATGCGAGTCTTGTCGCCCATGATTGATCCCCCGGTTTTCGAGGATGTTGGATCGACGGTTAGAACTGCCACACGGTGTCCTCTTCGTGTCAGCGTTTTACCAAGTGTCTCGATAAAGGTGCTTTTCCCAACGCCTGGAACCCCGGTAATTCCAACTCGGTGCGCGGCGCCAGAATGAGGCAGGAGTTCGGCGAGTAGCTCCTGTGCCAACTGCCTATGCTCGGGCAGGATGCTTTCTATTAGTGTTATCGCCCGCCCTAATGAGGCCCGGTCAGCCGACTGGACGCCTTGGAGCAGGTTTGGGACTGATGGCATCGGATCCACCTCTATGAGAGTACATCCCCATATCCAAGTGGCTCCTAGCTGATTTATTTGATTCTGGGCTCTGACGGGCACCATCTTCGCAAGTAACTTGATAGAAGCCAGCAGCAAAGCAGGAGATTATGGGTCTAGCTAAACGAATAGCTGAGAAAAAAGGAAGTCGGCCCCACCCAGTTGAGAAGTTTCTTGAGGCTGATGAAAAGGTCAAGTGGATTCTGCCCGCACAAGGGGGCCTTCACCCATTCACGATGCTGTTCTTCGCAGTCTTCATCCTGGTAGCGGTTTTAGTTTTGGATCCCAAGTCATGGATCATGGGTACGACTATCACCATCGTTGTCTTTGCTGTCGTTGCTGTATTGACCACCGCTCGCTATCGAGTGATAGCGATCACTTTGGACGATGTTTTGCTCCTGAAAGCCCGTGGGTGGCGGCCTGCTAAACCGGTTGAACTAATTCGTCGCGTTCCGCGGACCTCCAAGTTCGAAGTGCGCGGCCAATTTTGGTCGCAGGTCGAGATAGCAGGAGAAAAACTCTGGATTCACAAACGCTTTCAAGGGCGTTTGGAGGAAGCGGACTCAACGTTGGGTCGAGGGACGACCAAGGCCGCTTCGAGTGCTGTATATCGAGCCAATCGCGCTAAAAAGAAGGTCAAGCATGCTCGGCGGAAACGCTAGTTGTTGCGGTGTTTCTGGTTGTGAGAGCTGATGCACAAGCCAGTTAGCAGATCTGCTTTGCCTCCAGATAGGTCTCGTAGGTCGAATTCATCGATTTAAAGGCCAAAGCCTTGGGGTGATGGCTTGAATGTTTGCGGGGAGGCTTTCAGCGCGATGGGCGGTTTATCAACCACAGCGATGAGCCCTCAACTGTTCGGGGTAGTGCTGGTTAATTTCTCCAGTAGTTCTGCAGCCGCTTCAGCTATCACAGTTCCTGGAGGGAAGATGGCAGTAGCCCCGGCTTCAATAAGCGCATCGAAATCTTGAGAAGGCACGACACCGCCGACAACGATCATTATGTCGTCGCGACCTTCTGCTGCTAATGCTTCCTTGAGTTCGGGTATGAGAGTTAGGTGGCCTGCGGCGAGTGACGAGGCGCCGACGATATGAACATCGTTTTCGACCGCTTGTCGCGCGGCTTCGGCCGGTGTTGAGAAAAGAGGTCCTATATCCACATCGAAACCGAGATCAGCGAAAGCAGTAGCGATCACCTTTTGGCCTCTATCGTGGCCGTCCTGGCCCATCTTGGCGACAAGAATGCGTGGCTGCCTGCCCTCGCGTTCAGAGAATTTATCGACGAGGTCTCTAACTGCTTTAACTGTGTTGGTTTCTTCTCCCACTTCGCTGCCGTACACCCCGCTGATCGATCTAATTTCGGCTTTGTGGCGGCCGTAGACGAGTTCAAGAGCAAGGCTGATTTCTCCAACCGTTGCTTTAGCTCGCCCCGCTTCTATAGCCAAGGCCAAGAGGTTTCCTTCTCCAGTGTCTGCTGCTTTGGTTAAAGCTGCAAGGGATTTTTCAACTTGGTCAGGATCCCGTTCTTCTTTCAACTGCTTCAGCTTGGCAATTTGAGATGCCTTAACTTCAGCGTTGTCTATCCGTAGGACATCGACTGCCTCTTCACGGTCCGTACGATATTTATTCACCCCAACTACAACTTGCCGACCTGAGTCGATTCGGGCTTGGGTTCGGGCTGCCGCTTCTTCGATTCGGATTTTGGGAATTCCGGCTTCGATAGCTGCAGCCATTCCACCCATTTGTTCGACTTCCTCAATATGGGCAAGGGCCTTATCGGCGAGGTCACGAGTGAGCTTTTCAACGAAATAACTTCCACCCCAAGGGTCTATGACGCTTGTTGTACCCGACTCTTGTTGCAGAAATAGTTGCGTATTCCGAGCTATGCGGGCGCTGAAGTCGGTTGGGAGGGCAAGTGCTTCATCAAAGGCATTGGTATGAAGGCTTTGAGTGTGGCCTTGAGTTGCCGCCATTGCTTCGACGCAGGTTCGGACGACGTTGTTGTAGACATCTTGGGCAGTGAGACTCCACCCTGAGGTCTGAGTATGAGTTCTTAGTGACTTTGACTTTGGGTTCGAGGGATTGAACTGTTCAACTAGGTCGGCCCAAATGATCCGGGCGGCTCTGAGCTTGGCGATTTCCATAAAGAAATTCATGCCGACTGCCCAAAAGAAACTCAGACGCGGTGCGAACTCGTCAACTTCCAACCCGGCCTGTTTGCCGGTCCTCAAGTATTCGAGGCCATCAGCGAGGGTGTAAGCCAATTCTAAATCTGCGGTCGCCCCAGCCTCTTGCATGTGGTACCCGGAGATAGAAATGGAATTGAATCTGGGCATATGTTGACTGGTGAATTCAAAGATGTCACCAATGATTCGCATTGATGGCTGCGGAGGATAGATGTATGTGTTGCGCACCATGAATTCTTTGAGAATGTCGTTTTGAATGGTGCCAGCAAGTTTGTCCGTTGAGACTCCTTGTTCTTCAGCGGCGACGACGTACAGAGCAAGTATCGGAAGTACAGCGCCGTTCATAGTCATGGAAACGCTCATTTGATCGAGGGGGATGCCGTCGAAGAGGGTTCGCATGTCGTAGATGGAATCGATGGCAACACCAGCCATGCCGACGTCACCACTAACTCGTTCGTGGTCGCTGTCGTACCCTCGATGAGTCGGAAGGTCGAAAGCAACCGACAGACCTTTTTGGCCGGCCGCTAGGTTTCTTCGGTAGAAGGCATTGGAATCTTCAGCTGTCGAAAACCCTGCGTACTGTCGCACTGTCCAAGGCTGATTTGTGTACATGGTGGGGTAGGGCCCGCGCAGGAAGGGAGCGAAGCCGGGGAAGCTGTCCAGATGTCTCATGTCGCCATCGAGGTCCGCGGGCGTATATAAGCACTTGATATCGATGCCTTCGGGCGTGTTCCAGGTAAATGCTTCTGTTGTTTGGCCGGTCTGATGCAGGAAGTCGTCTTCCCAGTTAGTGCTCTTGGGAGAAGCCTCACTGGCCAGGTCAAGGTCAATGGTTGAAAAGTCAGGTACTTGGGTCATTGTTCGACTTACCTAGTTAAGGGCTTGGTGGATAGGGGTGAGGGCTTCGAAGACGTCGCAGCCAAGATAGATGAAGCCGTCGAAATTCGTTGCGGCCTCGGGCAGGACTTCAGGATTTCCAGCCAAATAGACAAGTTCTGCTCCCGCCGACCGCAGGTCGCGTGCTGTTTGGATGGCCGACTCCGAATAGGTGCTGTCGGATGAACAGATGCAAGCGACACGAATGTTGCTAGCAGCGAAAGCTTCAACACAGTCGACTGTGTTCTCAAAACCCTCGTTGTTGAGGACGCGGATTCCCCCCGCTTCGAAGAGGTTCATCGCGAACGTCGATCGAGCCGAGTGGGTAGCGGTGTTGCCCAAATTTGCCAAGAACAAGAGAGGCTTATCCGGAGACGTATCGACGGCATCACGCATTTGTTCGAACTGGGCAGACCACCGAAACAGCGGAAGCGGTTCACATCTTTGCTCACCTTCGGAAACGTCGAGGTACTCAGGTAAGGGTTCGCGCTCCAACTTCTGCTCATCTAAGTCAGGGAATTCACTAGTACCGGTTAGTGTCGTGGAACGGTGCGCTATTGCTTTGAGGCGCTCGGACCGAGTTTTGGCTAGGGAGTCTTGCCAGTGGCCGGCCAGCAGGGCAGATCCAAGGCCCCCTTGGCTTTCGAGGTCCTGAAAGACTCTCCAGGCAGAATAAGCCAATTGGTCAGTTAACTCTTCGACGTACCAACTTCCGCCGGCAGGGTCGATCACCGAAGACAATTTTGTCTCTTCTTGAAGAATCAACTGTGTATTTCGTGCCAGTCGAAGTGCTGTGTCGTCCGAAAGGCCGGTCGCACTATCGAAGGCAGCCACAGTGATGGAGTCTGCACCCCCGACAGCGGCTGCGAAGCAGGCGGCCGTTGTTCGAAGCATGTTTACCCAAGAATCAGTCTTGGTCATCATCGCTTGCAAGGTCTCTGCATGAATGGTGATGGGGGCTTTGGCCGGTGTTGCACCGCATGCGTTCATGACTTGTGCCCAACAAACTCGAGCTGCTCGGATCTTTGCTGTGGTCATGAATTGGTCAGGTCCAGCTGTGAGCGTGATCTCCATTTTGTTGGGCACTTCATCAATGTCGAAACCCGACGCCAAGAGAGCGCGCACCCAAAGCACACCCGCGGATAAGACGGCGCCAAGTTCTTGGCTATCTGACGCTCCAGCGCCCGCCCACACAGACCCATCGATTGAAATGGGTGTTATGTGTGGGTAGTTCGAGGCGACGTCTGCAGTCATTTCGACGCATCTCTCTACTTCTTGGTCGAGACTCAAGACTGAATGCCCTGTCCGGGCCAGCTGGCCTAGGGGGTCCAGACCCAAGTTGTTGCGGAGTAAATCAGGATCATCGGATTTGCTCTCGCAAACCGTTAAGAGTGCAGCAGCTTGTTTGAGGGAACTCTGCGGCGACAGGTGAATCGGTGCTAGGTCAAGATGAACACCTTGAACGATGGACTCTAAGATCGCGATGTCGTCGGGAGCTCCTTTCAAAGTTATTGCAGTCGCTCCGTTCTCAAGGTCGGAAAGAATATGAGCGTTTACGTCGTGGCGCATAGCGAAGTGACTTTGACGAACTTCCCATCCGAGTACGTTTCCGGAAGCTCGATTCCCTCTAGCGAATGCGGCTTCTCCGGGGAGGTCATCTTCTTTTCGGACTGTCCCGTTACGTTGTTGTGTGTACAGAGGAATTCGTTCGATCCCATCGAAAGTACGAGTTGTCAGATCTGTCAGATCTCTGCCCTTTAAAGCTGCACTAGCCGCAGCTTCCCAAGATTCGTACCCGCGATCTTCAAGGTTGGATTCAGAGTCGTCGCGAGGCATGACAGAAGGGTATTCGATCGGATGAGTCGATAACTATGTCCGCACTAATCCGTTGCTAGTAAATGCCCCACTTGGGCTGCTACGTGGCATCCTTAAGCCCCGTGAACACATCTTCTCCGCCACTAGGTAACGAGATGGATGATTCGCGTCCTGTTTTCAGGTATGACGCACAGTTAGCAGAACAGATTGAGACCAACTGGCAAGAGCGCTGGGCGACAGAGCAAACGTATCGAGTATCAAACCTTCCGTCCTCGGATCAATCCCCGACCTCGGGGGTTGGGAGTCAGCAGAAGTTGTTCGTGATGGACATGTTCCCTTATCCCTCAGGGGCGGGCCTACATGTCGGACACCCACTTGGCTACATAGGGACTGATGTCTTTGCCCGTTATAAGAGGATGAGGGGTTACAACGTCCTGCACACGATGGGATATGACGCCTTTGGCCTTCCAGCGGAAGAACATGCGCGTCAGACAGGTGAACATCCACGAATCAATACAGAAAAAAATATTGCCAACATGCAACGCCAGTTGGATCGTCTGGGATTGGGTCACGACAAACAGCGGTCGATAGCAACAACTGACGTTGCGTACTACCGGTGGACGCAATGGATCTTCTTGCAGATCTTTCAGAGCTGGTATGACCAGCGCAATGATGTCGCCAGGCCTATCTCAGAGCTAGAACAACTTCTTTCGACAGGCGAACGTTTAACTAAAGACGGACGGTCTTGGTCTGAGATGAATGAGGTGGACCGTCGCGAGGAGCTCGATAAATGGCGCTTGGCTTATCTAGGAGAAGCGCCAGTCAATTGGTGCCCGGCCTTAGGGACGGTTTTAGCTAATGAAGAGGTGACTGCAGACGGGCGAAGCGAGCGAGGAAACCATCCTGTCTTTAGGCGGCCAATGAAGCAGTGGATGATGCGCATTACTGCCTACGCGGACCGGTTACTAAAGGATTTAGCAACCCTTGATTGGACCGATTCCATCAAAACGATGCAGAGGAACTGGATTGGTCGATCTGAAGGCGCGGAAATTGCTTTTGAGACTACGTCTGATGCTGTCATTGAAGTTTTCACCACTCGACCTGACACACTTTTTGGGACCACCGCTATGGTGCTTGCTCCCGAACACCCTTTAGTCGACGGCCTTTTGTCTGAGGTTTGGCCTAAAGGCACACCGACAGCTTGGACAGGGGGTGCTTCGTCTCCGCGGGAGGCAGTTCAGGAATACCGACGGATGGCATCGGAGTTGAGTGACCTAGAAAGGCAAGAAAATCGTTCCAAAACAGGTGTCTATTTAGGTGCGCACTGCGTGGTTCCGGTGAATGGGAACAAGGTGCCGATATTTATCGCCGACTATGTCTTGATGGGGTATGGAACTGGGGCAGTCATGAGTGTCCCGGGTCAGGACCAACGAGACTGGGATTTCGCAGCAGCTTTCGACATTGAAATAGTTCGGACTGTGCAACCACCGGAAGACTTTTCAGGTGATGCCTACGTCTACGACGGTCCTGCGATAAATAGTGACTTCCTGAATGGACTGCATATAGAAGACGCTAAGCAATCGATGATCGAATGGTTGGAAGACAGTGGGCATGGAAAGCGCACTGTTACCTACAAGTTGAGAGACTGGCTTTTCTCTCGTCAGCGTTATTGGGGTGAGCCATTCCCAATTGTTTTTGATGACACCGGGCTTGCTTTAGCGGTACCCGAAAATGAACTTCCAGTCGAACTCCCAGAACTGATGGATTGGGCTCCACGGGCCCTCGATGAAGAATCTGATCCGGAGCCACCTCTCGGACGCGCAGAAGAATGGGCCACAGTTGAATACGACCTTGGAGATGGCGAACGCAGCTATCAACGCGAATTAAACACCATGCCCCAGTGGGCTGGTTCTTGTTGGTACTACCTGCGTTACCTGGATCCGACCAATGAAGAAAAGTTTGTTGATCCCGCAGTTGAGAGCTACTGGATGAGTAGTTCCGATGGTGGGGTCGGAGGGGTCGACCTCTATGTAGGGGGAGTTGAGCACGCTGTCCTCCACCTTCTGTATGCGCGCTTTTGGCACAAAGTTTTGTTCGACCTCGGACACGTTTCCGGTCCAGAACCTTTTCAACGGCTCTACAACCAAGGCTATATCCAGGCAGCTGCGTATCAAGACGATAGGGGTATCTATGTCGAGGCGGAAGAAGTAACCGAAGATAAGGGAGACTTTTTCTATGACGGAGCTCCGGTTTCCAAAAGCTTTGGGAAGATGGGGAAGTCTCTGAAGAACTCGGTAACTCCTGATGATATGTACTCTGCCTACGGCGCAGACACACTGCGACTCTATGAGATGTTCATGGGACCTTTGGATCAAGATCGACCTTGGGAAACAAAGTCAGTCGTCGGCTCTCACCGGCTTTTGCAAAGGGTTTGGCGAAATTTGATTGACGAAAATTCGGGTGCGACGACGGTCGTTGACGATCCACCAACAGATGCTTTAAGAAGGCTCACGCATCGAACGATCGCAGCTGTCGACGATGCCATGGAGGGGTTGAGGTTCAACTCGGCGATAGCCCGTATCACCGAATTGAACAATGAGCTAACTAGAGCTGCTGAACCTGTTCCGAGAGAAGTTGCGACCAACCTTGTGCTTATGCTCGGTCCTTTGGTGCCACACGTTGCTGAGGAGCTATGGGAGCGCCTTGGAAACGAGGGATCAGTCGTCCACGAACGCTTCCCCGAGGCAGATGAGACATTACTGATAGAGGAGTCGGTCGAGATCCCCGTCCAGATAAACGGCAAGGTAAGAAGTCGCGTCATGGTGGCGACCGATGCCGATGTTCAAGAAATCGAGGAAGCGGTTCTAGCCGACGGGCGAATCACGGAGCTACTGGTCGGAAAAGAGATCCGTAAAGTGATCGTAATTCCTGAAAAAATGGTCAACATCGTCGTTAGCTGACGTAGATGCCGTGCGGAGCAACTTTTAGAATCTTGCTGTGGCCGGAATCTGGGAGGACCCGTGTGAGTTGATGCGCTTCACCACCATTAACAAAGGCAGCGATTGTTGGTCCCGAACCGCTAAGCCAGGCAGCGGACGCGCCGTTGTCGAGAGCAATCTGTAATGCCCGAGCTGACTCGGGTGCAGCTGCGAGACGTGTTGGTTGATGAAGATCGTCGATGCAACATTGCCGCATCGCTGCGAGATCACCAGAAGCAATCGCTGCAACCAAAACCGAACTTCTGCCTAGGGCTTGGGTAGCAACTTCGAACGGGACCGAAGTCGGCAGCTGATTTCTCGAAGAATCGGTAGAAGTTTTTTCATCAGGGATCCATACCACTACGTCCAACTGAGATGGGCACTTCAAGCGAACGACCGCGTTCTCGTTAGTGGCCGTGACGCTGCCAAAGATCGAAGCAGCGACGTTGTCCGGGTGCCCCTCAAGTTCTGCTGATCGCGCTAGTAGGTCAGCGAAGTGGATTGAACCGGATCTTTGTAATGAAGCTGCTGCCAGGCCAGCTACGCGAGCCGCGCCTGAAAACCCGAGTCCTTTGCCTGGCGGGATTAGAGTTTCCCCAAACAAGGGTCCTTCCCCGCCACCCTTTATAAAAGACGTAGTGGCAGGGTGATTCTCGTCGAGTTTTGTGGCCTGCCCTTGAGGTTCACCTACGTCTAAGTGAAAGGGCAAGTCAAGGGCAACCGCCAGGCAGTCGAAACCGGGCCCGATATTCGCGGAAGATGCAGGGATAGTTACACGCATCCAAGGCAGCGTACAGTTCTATAGTCAGCTGAGAACAGAGTTGGGGAGGGTTAGTGCTATGGCGCACGGCGGGAAATTGGTGGCCAAAGTCTTGAAGGCCGCTGGAGTGGACTGCGTGTTCACTCTGTCCGGAGGCCATGTCATGGGGATATACGACGGGTGCCTCGATGAGGGTATTGAAGTTGTCGATGTCCGACACGAGCAAGCTGCTGTTCATGCTGCTGATGCTTGGGCTCGTCTCCACCCTGGAAAGGTTGGTGTGGCAATTCTTACTGCGGGGCCGGGTGTTACTGACGGCGTTACGGGTGTAGCGAATGCGTGGCGAGCCAATTCGCCAATCTTGGTCATCGGTGGGCAAGGACCATTTCGTCACACACGACGCGGCTCTTTGCAGGAAATGGATCATGTTGCGCTGATAAAGCCAATATCTAAATGGGCTGAAGCCTGCTATCAGACTTCGCGGATCGGCGAATACATGGAAGCAGGCATCCGTGCCGCTCTTAGCGGAGTTCCTGGCCCAGCGTTTCTTGAGATCCCTATGGACGTGCTCCATGGAGAAGTGGATCTAGAAGAAATCCGAGTTCCGAAGTTCCGTGACTACAGGGTTGCGTCGACTTCACCGAGGCATCTCATAGCGGAAAGCGTCGATTTACTTTCCAAGGCCGCAACACCAATGGTCATGGCCGGAACTTCACTTAAGTGGAGCGAAGGAGGCGAGCACCTAGCAAATTTTCTGGAGAAAACAGGCATCCCCTGTTTTGTAAATGGAATGGCCAGGGGGGAGATCTCTTGGGAACACCCTTCGTTCCTTTCTCTGACGCGAAAGGAAGCGCTCGAAAAATCAGATTTAGTGATCCTCGCAGGGACTCCTTTAGATTTTCGGATGAAATTTGGCCGGTCAATTCCGCCCGCGGCTGTGATTATTCAAATGGACATAGATGAGACTTTGATAGGCGATAATCGAGCGGCGGACCTTGGACTTGTCGGCAACATCGGGATGAATTTCCAATTGATGACTCAAGAAATAGAGGATCGAGATGTGCCGGTTGATGTCTCGAGATACCGGGATCAGTTGCGTGAACGTGAACAGCAACTTGATAACGCTCGACGCGATCAAATGGATAGTGAGGAGGTACCAATCGACCCCCTCCGTTTGTGCCGTGAAATAGCTAGCTGTGTATCCGATGACATGATTGTCATAGGAGATGGTGGTGACATTGTCGCCCAGGCATCCAAAGTCATCCAGGTGCCACGCAATGGTACCTGGATGGATCCGGGACCCCTGGGAACACTTGGGGTCGGGATGCCCTTTGCTTTAGCGGCTCAGAAAGCTCACCCCGACAAACGTGTGCTCATTGTGTATGGAGATGGTTCGTTTGGCCTCAATGGATTCGAATTCGACACTGCAGTCCGTTTCGACCTTCCGATTGTCGGGATTGTCGGCAACGATGCTGCGTGGGGTCAGATGATGAGACCTCAAGAGATGCTCTACGGAGAAGACCGTCTTGTAGCAGTTGAGTTGAACCGAACCAGATACGACCTGGTTGTCGAAGCTTTAGGTGGGCATGGCGAACATGTTGTAACGCCAGGGGAAATAGCGCCAGCTATTACACGAGCGTTCGAGTCCGGCAAGCCAGCATTGGTAAACGTAGAAATTCGACAGGACCGGACTGGAATGAAGGGTTCCACTTATGTCTAAACGTGGTGTAGGTGCTTAGAGCGTGTGCGGAAGGTTCGTTTCTACTGCTCCGATGTCGAAATTACAGACTCTATTTTCGACGCAGCCCTCGAATCACGATCTGACTCCGAGCTATAACGTTGCTCCATCTGCAGAGGTGCATGGGGTCGTCGCTGCGGGCGATTCCCGGGAACGCAAGATAGAAATGTTTCGGTGGGGCCTAGATCCGAAGTGGCAGAACGCCGAGTCGACTTCGCCACTGCTGATCAACGCTCGTTTCGAAACCGTTGACGTCAAACCCACATTTTCCGACGCTTTCAAGTATCGACGTTGTTTGGTGCCGGCTGACGGATTTTTTGAATGGCAAGGGCGGCCAAAACGTACTCCCCAGCGACCCTTTTATATCCACAAGTCGAATCATGAGCAGTTAGTCATGGCAGGGATTTGGGAACCGGGACCGTTGGAAGGTCGAGCTTCTGTGATCATCTTGACGAGAGAATCGGACACCTTTATGTCCGACATTCATAATCGAATGCCGCTAACACTCACCACTTCTGTTTGGGATGATTGGTTGGATCCGGCCATGGGTGACATTGGGGCCCTTAAACACCTGATCATGAGACAGCCGACCGAAGCATTCGACGCGCACCAAGTAGATCCCAAAGTAGGAAATCCTCAACATGATCGGCCTGAGAACATACTTCCTGTTCCAACCGACACTCTTTGGTGATATTTGAACTTAGCTTTCAAGTGCCGATTTGATTGACTCCGCGGCCTTTTCGAGGTCTGCGGTATCGACGGAGTCGGAAGCTAAGGAAAAATCCATGTCTGACATTGTGTTAGCCGGAATCAGATGGATGTGCATATGCGGTACTTCGAATCCCGCAATTATCATTCCGATGCGTTGACTGCCGAATACCTGCTTTTGCGCCGCCCCGATTCGGTCAGCTACTTCGAAGAGGTGTTGTCGTAGGTCGGAAGGAACATCAAGCCATTGGTCGATTTCGTCTCGAGGTACCACCAAGGTGTGCCCATACGCGAGTGGGTTGATGGACATAAAGGCAACGCAGCGATCATCCTCCCAGACAAAAGTCCCTGGTAAATCGCCTTTGATAATCATTGTGAAAACGGATGCCATGAAATGAAGCCTACGATGCAGAACATGTCTGAGCAGCAGTTACCGTGGCGACCGTTCACGGTTCCAAACTTGATCAGTCTTATTCGACTCGGTTGTATCCCTGTATTTTTGTGGCTCCTCTTTTCAGTTGAAGATCGTTGGGCAGCAGCCCTTCTCCTCGGCGCCTTAGGTGCGTCTGACTGGGTTGACGGCTATATCGCTCGAAGATTCGACCAGATCAGTGAACTCGGAAAGATCTTGGACCCGACAGCGGATCGACTCATGCTGCTCGTGGGAATTTTTGCTATCTGGGTTGACGGTTCCGTGCCTGGCTGGATCGCCTGGTTGGCTCTCGTCAGGGAGGGTTTGGTAGCTGTGGCCGCATTGTTGCTAGCTGCTCTCGGCGCTAGAAAAATCGAAGTGACATGGTGGGGTAAGACTGGCACCTTCCTACTTATGTTCGCATTCCCCTTTTTCTTGGCGGGGGAGAGCGATGTGTTTGTGGCAAGTTTTTTTGCCGTTGGAGCTTGGGTTTGTGTTATCGCTGGACTGCCAATTCACTACTGGTCAGGGCTGACATATGTTCCTGCGGCCAGAGAGGCGCTGCGACAGGGCCGCGCCGGCCGATAACCGTAGGTCCACCACCTCTCTTGGTGGGATAGGTTGGGCATATGGATTCGCCTGTTGAACTCCGATATTCGAGAGACCATGAATGGGTGCGCATGGAAAGTTCCTTAGCGCGTATTGGTATTACCGATTTTGCTCAAGATGCCCTTGGGGATGTGGTGTATGTGGAACTTCCTGAGGTTGGATTGGTGGTGACGGCAAACTCTGCTTTCGCTGAGATTGAGTCGACGAAGTCTGTATCTGATGTGTTCGCCCCCGTGTCGGGGGAGGTCATAGAGGTCAACGATGTCTTAGAAGAACGCCCCGAACTAGTCAATGAGGAACCCTATGGTGATGGTTGGATCTGCGTGATTCAACCTAGCGCCGAAGCTGAACTTGACGAATTGATGGATTCTGAGAGTTACAAATCGTTTGTTGTTGAAGAGAGTGAGGAGTGATAAATGAATCAATCATGTGAAGCGTGCGGACATTCAAATGCCGCCGGATCACGGTTCTGCTCCAGTTGTGGCCGACCAATGAGTTCTGCGGAAGAGGCCAGCACCGAGGCGCTTGAGCCACTTAGCGATGGTGTCGAGAGTGTCGACTTCCAAACTCCTTCAACAGGCGCGGCAATGGTTGTTGCAAGCGGACACCAGGCCGGCACCCGTTATGCGATTACTTCTGAATTGATTACCGTCGGCCGCCACCCTGATAGTGACGTATTTCTCGACGACATCACCGTTTCGCGACGTCACGTTGAGTTATCAACAAGTAACACGGGACACGTGATTCGCGATGTCGGGTCGTTGAACGGAACGTACCTCAATGGGGAGCGTCTAGGAGACAGCGAAGTATCGCTTACCAATGGCGACGAATTGCAGATCGGTAAGTTCAAACTGCTTTATCTCGTTTCTTCGAGTACTTGAAGACGGGTTAGTGTCGAACATCCCAACTAAGGTCTGAGCATGATTGAGATGGAGTTGCTGGGGGTTCAAGTTGAGTTGCCATCCAACAGTCCGCTCTTGTTATTAAGAGAAACCGAAGGGCAGGGCAGGGTGCTGCCCGTTGTTATTGACACTCCTGAGGCTCACGCTATTCATCGAGGAATTGAGGGAATTCGTCTGGCCCGACCCCTGACGCACGATTTGCTCGTCACGATGTTAGAGGAGCTGCAGGCCACTGTTATCGGAGTTGTGGTTACGGAGCTTCGCGAGCGAACTTTTTTTGCTGAAATCGAGCTTCAGGTGGCGGGTGAAAGCCGTACGATTTCCGCTAGGCCTAGTGATGCAATAGCGATTGCTGTTCGCACAGACACCCCAATTTATGCTTCAGAAGATGTTCTTGCTGAGGCCGGGCAAGTTATTGAGGAACACCCATCCGATGGAGGTTCCGACAACGATCCGGATGAGCTGCTTGATGAGTTCAAACAGTTTTT
>SGYJ01000020.1 GCA_004214275.1 Acidimicrobiales bacterium
GTGGAATCCGAACACGGTGACGTTTCTAGCCGGTTGTGGCGCCATGAACACCGGTTCACACCGACCGGTATAACCGACAGAGTTCGTTGGCAGCTAGAAGGATGGTACCGATCAGAAAATCCGCCTACCGGGCCGTTGTCTTTGGTGCGGTTAACAGTTGATGAGACAGTTCCAGATAGTGGCCAACAGTTAGGTTTTTGGGGCGAAAAGATAGTAAATGATGAACTCGCTATGCGATCTTTTGTGCGTATTCAAGGACTGTTGGGACCAGATTCGGTGACCGTGGTTCAACGAGGGGGAGGCCGGCGGCTAGTAGATATCGAACAGCGAGTTCCATTAGTAGCTACGAGACTTGATCCTGATCAAGTAATTACGTTGCCTGAGTCAACGACTGCGCCATGGCCAGGCCGATTACCTGCCCCACTACCTCTCGCTGTTCTGCCTCAAGCTCAGCAACTAGAGGTAACGGACGGCAATGGTCGTCGTGTAGGAGTGAATGGGCGTGGTCAGGTGGAAGTAGATCCAGTCCGTATTCAGAGTGACTCTTTAGGGTCACATCTGATTATTGGGTGGGGAGGCCCATGGCTTCTTGACGAGAAATGGTGGGACCCTGCCATGAAAAGTCGCCAAGCGAGATTCCAGTTTTTACTTGCGGACGGGACATCTCACCTTTGCGTCATTGAGAATGGTGAATGGTGGCTTGAGGCATCTTATGAATAAGCAAAATGTGCTGTGGCAGCCTTTGGAACTGATTTATCGACCGTTCGTCGACCAGTGCCAGGGTTCACTTGGCAGATTACGGAATCCGTATTGTGAAGCGTTGCGTTTCAGCCATCTGTAACCGGACGTGTTGCTCCAAAGGGCCCGCCCGTTTTGTGTGAAGTCCACCGCTAGACCCCGTTCATGCATCGAAGCGCCCGGTCGGGCAGTTGGAGGACGACACTGGTAGGAGGGTTTGCGATAAATGGCATAGTTGCTCGTGCCACAATGTGCTCGCCGTAAATTGATCTGAGACTGCGAACTTCGGTAGCCCCCACCACCGAGCCTGATGCCATCTCGTGAAGCGTGCTTTAACAGAGCCAGTAGTTTGTCGGCGATCGATTCGTGTACCCGAATGCCCCAGACTGTCATTAGCTCCGACTTGTCAAAATTGGTTGACGTTGGGGCATCGGCGATGCCTAGTAGGCGTCGTTGCCGTGCTTCTTCGGCTTCTCTTCGCTTTCGTTCAGCTTCTCTGCGAAGACGTTCCTCTTCGGCTCGTTTCGCCTTTTCCGCCTTAACTACTCTGGCCAAATTGTTTTGTTCGCTTTCTATTTTCTTGGCCATCTCAGCGTCAAGTTCAGCCAAAGCTGCAGCTTCGTACAGTCGGGCCTCCAGTCGACTTTCTGCTTCGAAGACAATTTGAGCCTGTAGGCCGACCGCATCCAACAGCTGTTCGAGTTGAATCTCGGCCTCGGTGCGTAACAACTCCCTTTGGGTCACCGCTTCATTCAGTGCCTTCGTTGCAACTGCGGTATCTACTTGGAGGGCGCGAAGTTCGTCAGACGTGTTGTTTATGTCGCCGAACGCAGCTCCGATGAGGGTTTGCACACGGGCCGCTTTGTAGATGTCTCCTGTTCTCGCTAATCCAAACGACCCCTCTACTGTTGAATCGCGACCTATGTAAGTCTGCAACGCTAGGTCATTAACTCGACCGTTTAACGTCGTTTGTTGATCAGCGAGCTCATCCGATTTTCGTTCGGCCGCGGATACCGCGAGAACGGCGCCCTCCAATGCTTGTTCCGCTTGAGTTAAGTCATCTCGCTGCTCGGCGACAAGCAATTCGAGATCAGATAGTGCTTGTTCAACTTCGGCTACGTCCGCCGTAGCGGTATCAACGATTCGGGCTTGATTGAGAACCTCCTGTTGGAAGGTGTCACGTTCGTTGCGGAGCTGAGTGACTTGCTGCTGCAAAGCAGCTTTCTCCTTGCGCAATTGAGCGCTGCTCTTACCGGCGCTACTAGCCGAAGGGATAGCAAGGAACGTACCCATAAGTAACACGATGGTCGCCACAGCAGTGAATCGGCGTGAACGTGACAGGTCGATTTTCCTTTACTTGTCGTTGTGATCAAAGGTACCGACCAGCGCGACACTTTGGGTATCGCCCTAACTAAATCGTTTCGTCAACCACGGCGTTAGCGAGGATTCCGACTGCGGGAATCTCGAATTCGATGACATCACCGTCGGTTAACCAAACTTGAGGCTCCATAGACCCACCGGTTCCTTCAGGAGAACCGGTGGCAATAATGTCACCAGGCTCAAGGGGCATTATCTGTGACATGTAAGAAATGAGTTCTTGGACGCTAAAGATCATCTCGTCCACTCCGGCGTTTTGACGTTGCTCTCCGTTGACGCGAGTGATCACCGAAAGATCTGAAGGTTCAGGGATTTGATCACTTGTCACAATCCAAGGACCACAAGAACCTGAGTGAAAGAAGTTTTTTCCTGCGGCAACTCCGTGGCGCTGCCAATCCCGCACCGAGCCATCGTTCAAGATCGTGTACCCAGCAACGTGATCAAGGGCCGCAGATTCAGAAATGTGTCGCCCTGCTCGCCCAATTATCACTGCAAGTTCAACTTCATAATCCAGCTGAACCGATGCGATGGGGCGGATTAGCTGACCGTTATGGGGAACCAAGGAGCCCGGCGGTTTGTTGAAATAAACGGGCTGTTTCGGTGGCTTCACTTCACCGCCCAATGGGTACTTCTTGTGGTAATTCAGACCAGCACACAAGACGCGACGTTGGTTCGGTACAGGAATGTCGAATGAAATGGACTCCCACGAATGATCAGGTGCAACATCTTCGAAGGTTCGCACTTGGTCAGGGTCACCCAACGCTGAATTCAAATCAGGGAAACTTGTCCGATGACTCAAATCTACGACCCCGTCATCGGTGGCAATTCCGAATCGGGACTCCTGATTGAGAGTAAAACTAAGAAGACGCACGGATATGACCCTACATATGTAAAACGCTGCTGCGACGTTTGGTTAGCTTTCAGGCAATGAGTCCGAAGGCCGTAATCTTTGATGTAGGTGGAGTTCTCTTGGAGTCTCCGTTTTTAGCTGCTTTGCGATGGGCTGAAGAGTGGGATATCCCACTCACCGTGCTTGCGGAGGTCTTCGGAGACTACGCACGAACAGTTGAACCTGGTGAAGACCCACCGACATGGCATGAAGTTGAATGTGGCCGTGTCGAGCTTTCAGATTTCGTTGTCCAGATGCAAAAGACTTTCTTATCTGAGCTGCCCCCTGGCCACAAGGCAACGACAATGACTGCTGATGATTTCGACCCCTTTGCAGATGCGGAACCAATTGCTCCAATGCTGGAATTAGCCGACGAGATCCAGGCGAGAGGTATACGCACCGCAATTTTGACAAACAACGTAAAAGAATGGGGGCAATGGAGAGACCTGCTACCCCTGCAATCTTTTGACTTTGTAGTCGATTCCTGCGAAGTAGGTATGAGAAAGCCTGACCCAGATATCTATGTGTTGCTATGTAGTCAACTGGGGCTGGCTCCTAAAGACTGCCTCTTTCTTGACGACCATCCAGAAAACATCGGGGGCGCGTTAGCTGTAGGTCTGGACGCTTTGTTGGTCAGCGAGGATTTCCAAGCAGCGGCGGTCGAGGTGCGGTCGAGATTTAATCATCACTGACGAGCCTCACGGGCTCACCACCACCGTCGCGAATAGATCTTTCGGCTCGTTCGATGTCAGCGCCATGGATTACCCCTACCCAGCCCGGGAGTTGTAGGGGAACCTCGGGATTATCTGGCCGCAAGATAAGACGAGCTTCTACATCAACCTTCCATTCACGCGTCAGAGTTGTCTTCTGCCCGCGAATTGTGACCAGATGAAGGCCAAGTTCGGTGGCAACTAGAACTGAACGCCTTCGACGGGCAAAGTGATCCCATCCTGCAAATACTGAAATAGCCAAAGGCAAGAGAGTGCCCCAAGAGGCAGCTAGGACGAACCCCAGAGCGCAGATAGCGGACCTCACTATTAGTTCTTTGCGTTGCAAGGGAGCTAAGGCAGGATCGCTGACGGCGAAACCAGAACGAACTTCAGTACCGAGAAGCCTTGTTAATAGAGCGGTATCGGCAAGAGAGCGGCGACTCACAAGGACTTCTTTCGTTGACGCTTGACACAATACGCGTCAATTAAATTTATGCAGCGCACACCATTGGCTTTCGATCATGCCAATTGGACGCTGACTCGAGTTGGCGTCCCAATTGCAACAGAGATGACTCTCCGTGCATAGCTGCAACCAATTGGACTCCGATGGGCAAACCGTTGCTGCTTGTATGCATAGGTAGTGACATGGCGGGTTGGCCCGTCACATTGAACTGAACTGTGAACAGAAGTAACTCACGTAGGCGTTGGGTCCCCAGTTCCCGATCGCGCAACTCTCCCAACTTGGGGGGCGGTTGGGCGATTACCGGCGTCAGAAGAAGATCAAACTCGGACCACCAGTCAGCCATTCGTCTTGCGTAAGAGTGAAACCATTCAACTGAAGCTAAATAGTCGGTCGCAGCGTATGTGCGACCTCGTTCTACGAGAGCTCTCGTGTCACCCTCCATATCCCCGACACCAAAACTTTTTCCTATAGCCTCACCTAGTTTGTTGACAGAGAATGCCTCGTTCGCGGCCATAACGATTCTGAAGTGGTGAAATAACTCATCATCGAATAAGGGACTCGGGCTGCTGTCCTCGACCATATGGCCGAGGTCCTCAAGCAGCAACGCTGTCTTTTGGACAGCATCGATGCAATCACGATGGATCGGACCCCAAGATGAGTCGGTAACGAAACCGATCTTCAATTGTCCCGGCGGTGTAGATAATGCCTCTTCAAAGGACAATTTAGGGGGCGGTGCCCAATACGGATCGCCTGGCCATGGTTTGGAAACTCCATCTAATACCCGAGCAGTATCTCTGAGCGTCCTGGTGACGACACCATCAATGGCAGCACCACCCCAAGACTCTCCCAGTTTCGGACCGAAAGAAACACGACCTCGACTTGGTTTAAGTCCAACCAACCCGCATTCTGAGGCAGGGATGCGAATAGATCCGCCTCCATCATTCGCATGAGCTATTGGGACAATTCCTGCAGCTACCGCAGCAGCGGAACCACCGCTCGAACCGCCAGTTGAATGCTCCAAGTTCCAAGGATTCCTGCACGCTCCATGAGAGACAGGTTCAGTTGTGACTGTTCCACCAAATTCTGGTGTGTTGGTTCGACCGAAATTGATTAAACCTAAGTGATCAAACATCGTTGCCAGATGCGTTGTGTGTTCGGCTCGATAGTCAGCATCGCGAAGAGCAACATTGCCGGCATGGTAGGGATCACCTTCAGTCATGACTGTTAGGTCTTTTGTGAGAAAAGGCACCCCCCACAAAGTTGCCTCTTCAGGGGCTTTCTGATTAGACATCTTTTGTGCTTTGGTGTGAGCTTGTTCGTCTAATCGATGAATAATCGCGTTTAGATGAGGGTTGAGCTCGTTAGCCCGAGCGATTGCATCTTGGAGAAGTTCGACAGGAGAGGCCTTGCCCTGTTGCACGAGATGCGCGAGCTCCACCCCATCAGGGATTGCGTTTTGCATGAGTGAAAGGTACTCCGATCCAGCTCGCCTGTCTTGACTTCTATCGAACATATGTTCGATGATGTACGACATGGGCTTCAACAATCCTGCTATGCCATGGCGAGAGTTAGAGCGTCGACTTTCTGATCGACATTTCGACCTTACCGATGGTCCTCATGGTGAAGCCAGAGGAATCTATGCATCGAATGATGCATCCACTGAGAGATTTGTTGGATCTCAAAAAGGCCAACGAACTCGCGCGGTGGTTCCATATGCCGAATTGCACGCCCACTCTCATTTCAGCTTCCTTGATGGTGCTTCAAGTCCCGAAGAACTGGTCTTGGAAGCAGTTCGACTTGATCTAAGTGCTTTAGCTTTAACAGACCATGGAGGGTTTTATGGGGTTGTGCGGTTTGCTGAATGTGCGCGAGAGGTAGGACTCCCTACAGTTTTTGGTGCTGAGCTCACGGTAGACGCCTGGCAGTCTGAAGAGACTTCAACGCTCAGGACGCAGGGCAGCAACTTTTCCCGTGTGGGTTCTGTTGACCCGGCCGGCAAACGACTCATTGTTCTAGCCCGTCATCCTGCAGGATATGCGTCATTGTCAGCGCTTCTTTCGCGGAGTCAAATGGCTGGACAGAAGAATGCTCCCCGCATATCCACGCCTGAGTTATTTGATGCTTTGGATTCTCATCGAGGAGATTGGGCCTTACTTACAGCTGGGCGTAGAGGTGCCGTCCCCACCGCACTTGAAGCGGAGGGTGTATTAGGAGCAAGAAAAGAACTTTGTCAAATAGTTGAAGCTGCTGGGAGGGAAAATGTTTTCGTTGAACTTTGGAATCATGGAGATCCTTCCGATGATTCCCGAAATGATCGTTTGGCAGATTTGGCAGCGGAACAAAAAGTTGGGCTGCTCTGTACTAATGGTGTTCATTACGCCGTCCCGTCTAAGCGTCGCTTAGCGAAAGCGATGGCAGCAATTCGTAGCCGTCGCTCGCTCGACGAGATAAACGGATGGCTTCCAGGCCATGGATCAGCTCATTTGCGGTCAGGTATTGAGCAACAACATTGGTTCTCTCATTACCCCGGTGTAGTTGAGACAGCGGCGGAGCTGGGACAAGAATGCGCTTTCGACCTAGCACTAGTTGCACCAAAACTTCCCCCATATCCATGTCCGGATGATCTAGATGAAATGTCGTACTTGCGAAGAGTCGTTTATGTCGGAGCGACAGGCCGTTATGGTGCTAGATCTGCTGAGAGGGTTGCTGGATCTTGGCAGCAGATAGCGCATGAACTTGAGGTAATTGAGAAACTCGGTTTCCCAGGTTATTTCCTTGTTGTTTGGGACATTGTTTCGTTTTGTCGCAGTCGCGACATTTTTTGTCAAGGACGAGGCTCCGCAGCTAATTCAGCAGTTTGTTATGCCTTAGGTATTACCAACGTTGATGCTGTTTCGCTCGGCTTGTTGTTTGAAAGATTTCTGTCGTCAGAACGAGACGGACCTCCTGATATAGACCTTGATATAGAGAGTGGAAGACGTGAGGAGGTCATCCAGTATGTGTTTGACCGCTACGGCAGAGAGCACACAGCGCAGGTCGCCAATGTCATTACATACCGAACACGATCAGCAGTTCGTGACGCTGCTCGTGCTTTGGGTTACGACTCTGGCCAGCAAGATGCGTGGTCTAAGTCTCTTGAACGTCACCAACCAGTTAGTTCCCAACCAAAGGTCAGTGAACGAGATCAGAAAGCTGTGCCACCTGATGTTCTCCAATTAGCTTCAGAAATTGAGAGAACACCACGGCATTTAGGGATTCACTCAGGTGGGATGGTGATCTGTGACCGTCCCATAGTTGAGGTGTGCCCGGTTGAGTGGGCAAGAATGGCTGATCGGTCTGTTCTGCAATGGGATAAGGATGACTGCGCTTCAGTTGGGCTAGTGAAGTTTGACCTGCTTGGTCTAGGAATGTTGTCTGCGTTGCATGCGGCTGTGGACTTCATTGCCGAGACTCACCAAGTGGACCTAGATCTTGGCGCTTTACCTCAAGAAGATGAGGTCTACGAAATGTTGTGTCGAGCAGACTCAATCGGTGTATTTCAAGTGGAATCACGCGCACAAATGGCGACCCTTCCCAGGCTTCGCCCTCGTTGTTTTTACGATTTAGTTGTTGAAGTGGCACTTATCCGCCCAGGTCCTATTCAAGGTGGTTCTGTGCATCCATATATCCGCCGGCGTAACGGGGAGGAAGCAGTTACGTATCTACATCCTCTCCTCGAACCAGCTCTTTCTAAAACCCTGGGCGTTCCACTTTTCCAAGAACAACTCATGCAGATGGCGATTGATGTTGCAGGTTTTACATCTACAGAAGCTGATGAGTTACGTCAAGCGATGGGTTCTAAACGATCTCGAGAGCGGATGAACCGTCTCCGAGACCGACTGTATGAAGGCATGTCGCAACGAGGAATAGATGAAAAAGTTGCTGATCAGATTTGGGAGAAAATGGTCGCCTTCGCTAATTACGGCTTTCCGGAGAGTCACTCTGTTTCATTTGCACACCTTGTCTACGCCTCGTCGTGGATCAAATATCACTATCCAGCAGCTTTTTGTGCTGCGCTACTTAATTCCCAACCTATGGGTTTCTACTCACCACACTCGTTAGTCCAAGATGCGAGACGTCACGGAGTAAAGGTATTGACTCCGGACCTCAACGTTTCAGCGGACAAAGCGACACTTGAAACTTCTGATGAGTCGACAGGTGGCGTGGCGGTACGGCTGGGTTTCTTATCTGTTAGAGGGTTCAGTGCAGATTTAGCATTCGAAATTGCTGCTGGAGGACCCTATGAAGATCTGGAGCAACTATCGAGAAGCACAGCGGTGTCTCAGAAACAGCTGGAGGCTTTGGCCACTGCAGGTGCTTTTGAGTGTTTCGACCTTGGACGTCGTGAGGCATTGTGGGCTGTGGGAGCAATTTCTCAGTCACGTTCAGATCGCCTTCGCGGCATTGTTACCGGAGTTTTTGCACCAGCGCTACCAGGAATGTCATTACAAGATGAGGCGATTTCTGACTTATGGGCCACGGGGATAGCTCCGGACGGGCACCCAACCAAATTCATAAGAAGAGAACTCAAAGACGAAGGAGTGTTAACTGCTGTTGATCTTTTGGATTGTGAACTTGGCAAGGTGAAGGTGGCGGGTGTGGTGACTCACCGGCAACGCCCAGCAACAGCATCAGGCACTGTTTTCATCAACCTCGAGGATGAGACCGGGCTGATCAACGTCATAGTCTCAAGTGGATGTTGGCTGCGCTTTCGGTCTGTTCTTCGTTCTGAGTCAGCGATCAAGGTACATGGCAGGCTTGAACGACACGGACGTGTCACTAACGTTATTGCTGAGCGAATTGAGAGACTTGATATTGGATTAACCGTAGCCAGTAGAGACTTCCGTTAGGGATATCCGCAACTAACCAAGAGGTCGACCAAATGGCCGTTGTTCCTGCCAGCTTTCTATGAATGCCTCGGCCTTATAACAAGCTGCCATAAATGAACCATCAACGTGATTGGCTGTTTCCTCAAGTAACCCTGTAACAGTTGCACTAGTTGAAGAACGTAATTCATCTTGACTTGTTTCTTCGGGCGCCCACCACGCCAAAGTAGGCCCTATGCCGCTGAGAAAGTCAGCCGCAACTGGCGTGTTGTTTTTGCGCAAGATAGCAAGCGCCTTAGATGAGACCGCTGCTGCTGACGTCGCGATGATCGGGGTTTGTTCGACGCCTTGGGCGCCATCTCCTGACATTGCCCCTGGTTTGGAACCAACGAAGATTGCATCCATATCTGACTTCCATACAGCCCAAGCTTTTTCGACTGACCCCAATTGTTCAACGCAGTTAGCACCGGCATCTAGCCAAGCATCAGCCAGAGTTGCACTATCGAAGTTGCCAGAAACGCAGCCTTTTGCGGTAGAGATCCTTTTGACATTTCCGCCTTGATTCTCTATTTCACGAGCTAGAGCGATGCCCGCTTGGTTGAAACCTTCGATGGCGGCGTCCCACTGCCCACTGGGCTTTGCGAAGAAAGAGGCGCATGTGACGGCTCCTAAAGCCAGTAGCTCATCTTCGAATACGACTCCATCACGGTTGTCCCGAACTACGGGGTTTCGCTTGTCGTGACGGAGGACTGGACCCAGCGACTCCCGATTAAGTCTGAGGCCCGGGCTAGTAAGGAACTGCTGAGATTCAAATTCGCTTGCTAACTCGCTGGCTAATGCGCTTACCGCAGTATCCGTATCCTCCGGGTCGACTTTGAGGCCGATGGTGGCTCCGCTTTTACGTTGCTCCGCCAGCGCGAAGACATAGGTCTGATGGCGGACCAACATTTCGGCGTTACCAGGCGCAAGCTTGGCTCCGAGGCGACTGGGCCCAACGTAAGTTTCTGCGTCGGGTAAGTCGTAAATGACGAAACCTTTGACGGATTCAAGTTGCTTAGTTTCCACAGTTAAATTGTGCCACTTACGTCAAGTAATGAACACCGACTCCGCCTAAAGTCTGCGCGGCTAGTCCCGGCTCGTAGTGAAAGCTATCCGTGAAAGAGGAAGTCGATGCGATTCTCTGAAGCAATGATGATGGAAGAACGGGCAGATGGGCAGCTAGTAGCCAACTTTGATCGTTCATGGTGGGTTGTCAACGGACCTAATGGCGGCATCATCGTGGCCCTCCTGGTTCGAGCGGCGCAGTATTACCTTGGTAACGAGCGCTGTGTCCGAACTGTTACCACCCATTTCTTGGCTGCTCCGACGGAAGGAGCGGTTGAAATACAAGTAACTGTTGAGCGAGAAGGAAGAATTGCAGCCTTCGCGACGGTACGAATGACTCAAGAGGGCCGTCAGATAGCAACAGCATTAGTAGCGACAGCTGAGATGAAGATAGTTTCACATGAGTGGGAGCAACGAAATTTCCCGGACCTGCCCGCCATAGATGAGACCTGGGTGATGGCGAGCCAGTTGCCTGACGTTCCGTTGAGGAGATGTTGGGAGCAACGTTGGGGCTTGGGAGTACCGGGGGTTCCTCAGACTTCAACCATTCCTGGTGGTTACGAAGCTGGAGGGTGGGTCCGACTATCTGAACCCGAACCATACGATGAAGCCCTTTTGGCGGCGATGTCTGATTCCTGGGTTCCAGCAGTCATGGTGCATTCTGGCCACGCTGTGCACACGCCTACTTTGGAGCTAACAGTTCAATTTCGGACTGACCCAAGAAATATTGATCTGAGCAGTGAGAGTTATTGTGCCGCTGTTTTTAGGCAGTTGTCTGGCAGTGAGGGATTCATAGACGAAACAGGCGAGATCTGGTCACCGGATGGTCAACTATTGGTTCTTTCTCGTCAAATTGGAGTCGTGTTGCCGCGACCAGATGACACGATCGGTCAATGGGAGTTTGTTCGCTCTTAGTTTCTTGATGATTCGTGCGTTAGCGTCCGAGACGTGATCCGATGGTTGATTCCCGCCTTGCTCGTACCCATGGTGATAGCAGGGGCTTGTCGTGGTGGCCAAAGTGATTCATCGGTGGAACAGGTGAGTGAAACAATTACTGAATCAGTTGTTTCTGGGAAGGCCCTGGACCCCTTCGAATTAACTGAATCTGATCCGGCGGTTGGCCAACTAGCTCCGTCAGCGTCCGGAGTGGACCTGTTGACAGGGGAAACGGTTCAAATCACTCCTGTCGGTCGCCCACTGGTTGTCGTGTTCTTCGCCCACTGGTGTCCGCACTGTCAGCGTGAGGTGGCCACTCTTACCGAATGGTTAATGGCAAATAAGTTGCCGACAAACGTTGATTTGATTGCAGTATCGACTTTCGAAGCTCCCGAACGCGGGAATCATCCTCCCGAAAAATGGTTGAGTGAGCAGGGGTGGAAACATCCGGTTGTTGCTGACACGTCGTCCCAAGTAATCGCGAATGCGTTCGGCGCGATGTCAGTGCCTTATTTCGTATTCTTAGAGGCCGATGGAACAGTTGCGTTTCGAATGAGCGGGAACCTGGGTCCTGACCAACTTTCGGTTGCAATGAAACGCCTAGCAGGCACTTCGATTTAATCAATTAAACATCTAAACGAAAAGGAGGACCGTCTCGGGGTCCCCTAGGTGCCACCCTAGGGCTATGCCTCTTCTCCCTACCCCCCAGCGACCCTGGGGTCGCGGACACAGGGAAGGGCAGCGTTTTCGAGTTCGACGAACCGCTCGAGTACGCGACTTACTTGGACCTGACAACGTTGGCATCCGTCAAAGCCTTGTTGCATTGGGATTCAGCAGCTTCACAGCAGTTGTTGCCGGGGGACTATTAGCCGCGATGACAGGAACTCTCGAGCGGTATCCCGGACTGCTTGTCCTCGTCCCAGCAGCAATTGGTATGCGGGGGAACATATTTGGTGCCTTGGGCAGTCGGTTAGCAACGTCCATTCATGCCGGTACCTTCCGAATGTCTCGCCGACCCGAAACCTTGGTCATGCAAAATGTGTTGGCCTGCGGAATTCTGTCGCTCCTAACAGCTGTCGCGCTGGCAATTCTGACCAAAGTACTGTCACCGATTTTTGGACTTGATTCGGTGGTAGCTGTTGCGGACCTATTAGTTCTATCTAGCGTTGGGGCCTTACTTTCCTTCGCGGTTCTTATAGCTGTGACCCTCGTTTTGGCAGCTAGATCAGCGCAACGTGGCTGGGATCTAGATGATGTGAATGCCCCATTGGTGTCGGCAGTGGGGGACGTAGTGACGCTGCCGGCGTTGCTTGTTGCGAGTCTGCTATTGGAAATAGATGTGCTAACAACAACTCTTGCTATTGCGGTACTTGTAGCAGCAGCTCTGAGTCTTTGGTGGGTCCGACGCACGGTGTTCACGCTCTTGCGTCAAGTCTTGGTTGAGTCCCTGCCGATTTTGTTGGCTACCGGAATATTGTTGGTGATAGCGGGAGTGGTGATTGAGCACGAATTAGCGGCTTTTGCTGCCAATAGAGCGATGCTCATTTTAGTCCCGGCATGCCTCGCGACTGCCGGCGCAATTGGCGGCATTCTTTCGGGCCGGCTTTCGTCCAAGTTTCACCTAGGCGTTATTGAGCCAACAGCAATTCCTGGCCGACCTGCCCGTAGGGACTTGGTCGCCGGTCTGGCCTTTGCTTTGCCCGTACTTATCCTCAACGGTTTCTTGGCTCAACTAGCAAGTTCTTTGTTCGGTTTTGAATCCCCAGGTATGGCTTCGCTCGTTTGGATTTCAACTATTGGCGGATTGATTGCCACCTTGATTGCCGGCGCCATCGGATATTACGGAACTGCTCTAGCTGTTCGAGCCGGAGTAGACCCAGACACATACGGAATACCACTTGTAACCAGCTCAGTTGACCTCGGAGGCGCTGCAGCACTGGTTCTTACGATTGGTTGGATGGGTTTGTCATGAATAGTTCGGTAGGTCAATCAGGGAGAGGTCTTGTGCCCCATCAACTTAATTTTGTTCCTGCACCTTGTTGTTATTGCCTAGCCTGTGAGATACGTCATGGATGACAAACCAAGGAATCTTAAAACTCTTCTGGCCGAGTCGAAAGACGCCTCGGAGTTAATGGTCGACCTTGCCTACGCGGCGCTGTATTTCGACGATGAAGGGATGGCTGAAGCTGTTCTCGGCCTTGAAGAGGAAATGTCTGATCTTGTGCACGAGATGCGGTCTCTAGCGATGCTCGCTGTTCGTCATCCACGCGAAGTGGATGGTATGAGTTCCGTTCTGCAAGTGGTGTCCTCAATTGAACAGATAGCAAATGCGGCGGTCGATATCGGCAAGATTGTTTTAAGGAACATTGGTATTCCGCGCGCCTTGGTGGTTGACCTAGCAGAGGCGGCGGAAGTTTCGCATCGGCTTGTGGTGGCGGAGGGAAGCCACCTGGCGAATCGCCCCCTTTCCGATATGGAATTACCTGTCGTTGTAGGAATGCGGGTGGTCGCGATACAACGAGGAAGACGCTGGCTTACAGATGTCGGTGGCGACGAGGTTGTCGAGGCTGGTGATGCGTTATTTATGAGAGGCGAACCTGCTGGCATTGTTCGACTTCGAGAATTGGCTGCAGCGCAGCCATGGGTACCTCCAGAAGCCGACACTTCAAATCTTCTGACGGACCTTGATCGAGCCGTCGACACGCTTGTCGAAATGAAAAATATTTCAGAAACTGCCATCGGGTTGGCCTATTCGGCCTTAGTGCTGCAGGACCTGTCGCTAGCTAGAGAAGTACGTGCTTTAGAGGAACGCTTAGATGAGATGAAGGTTTCTTTGCAGACTTGGGTCCTTCGAGCGGCGGCCGACGATGTTGACCCATCTCAGCTTCGAGGCTTACTTCACCTGGCTGAAGCAGCTGAAGATATTGGCGATCAAGCGCTGCAAATAGTTTCTTTAGTTCTTGATCAAGAAGACGTACATCCAGTGCTGGCACTTGCATTGGGTGACACCGACGACGTCGTCGTTCAGGTACCAGTTGCGCCAGGATCGAGTGCTGATGATGCAACGTTAGGATCGCTGGGACTAGCGGTGGATCCGGGTTACCACGTTCTCGCAGTGCGTCGAGCCTCTCGCTACATATACAACCCAAGAAAGACAGTGACTCTAAGAGCCGGCGATGAACTGCTTGCTTCTGGCCCTGAAGAAGGTAGAGAACGATTAGCTGCCTTGTGCGGTTATGCGATGGCCGTCGATGAAGAAACAGGGATGGTAGATCTCAGACCTGCCAACTAAAATCAAGCTCCTTATATGCACGTCTGACGTGAACGGATTGCTAGCTTGGCTCTGATGTCGCTGTCGATCCTTACTGTTCACGCGCACCCCGACGACGAGTCGTCGAAAGGCCCGGGGACTGTCAACCTGTACGCCTCTCAAGGCATCCGAACGACATTGGTTTGCTGCACCGGCGGAGAAGAAGGAGACATACTTAACCCAGCGATGGAACGCCAAGAAATAAAAGAAGAATTGGCGGCCGTTCGTCTTGCTGAACTTGACTCAGCAGCAGCAATTATTGGTTATGACGAAGTCGTCATGCTTGGTTACCGAGATTCAGGTATGCCAGATAGTGAAGCTAACGACCACCCAGAAGCTTTCGCTAACGCTGATTTAGACACCGCAGTGGGAAAGCTTGTGGCAGTGATCCGTCGCGTGCGACCCCAGGTCGTGATGACGTACCCAGAAGTCCAGAATCGCTACCCGCATCCAGATCATCTCCAAGTTACGGCTATCAGCATCCCGGCTTTTGAGCGAGCGGGCGACCCCGACTGGTATCCGGAAGCAGGGGAACCCTTTGAGCCCGTAAAGCTGTACGCCCCTATATGGTCACGGCAAAGACTGTTACTTACTCACCGAGCCTTTCTTGATCGCGGACTCGACTCGCCGTATGACGAAAAGTGGTTATCGGGTAGAGATAGAGATGATCGGATTAGCGCGATGGTTCCAGTCGACAACGCTGTGAGAAGAAAGGCCTTGTTAGCTCACGCCACACAGGTTGATCCTAAATCTCCTTTTTGGTTCGGTTTGCCCGACGAAGTTCAAGATGCCATTCATCCATTTGAGGAGTACATGCTGCTTCGGTCGAGAGTTCCTACTGAGGAACTTGAAGAAGACTTGTTCGCGGGATTGCGGGACCTGGATGGAGTTGAAGAGTGATGCAGTTCCTGAGTGAGCAATTCGTCGCTGAGTGGGTTGCTGCCGAACATCCAGCGTGCAGCGACGTTTCAGGACTTGTTGTCGCCAAGATTGATGGAGCTCCAGAAGGCAAAGTAGCGGTTTCCGTTGAGTTCAGCGACGGAGTCGTTGCTAATGCTTATTTGGGTTCTGGTCGCGGTCGTGATCTGGAACTAACGATGCCGTACGAGCTAGCTTCACAGTTGTTTTGCCGTCAAGCTGACCCTGCTGCTGAGTACATGAAAGGCCGACTCAAAATGAGCGGAGATATGAGTATGTGGCTTGACCTGTTGCCGGTTTGGCAAGCACGAATGAAAGATGCGGAGCCGTCTCCGCTTTTAGAGCAAACAACTATTTGACTTTGGTTACATCAACGCCATTGCTTGACTCACATGCGTTGAATAATCGTCCCGGTTCCCAGTCCACCACCACAGCACATAGTCACCAGCCCGAATTCTTTGTCAGCGCGATGCAACTCGTGGAGTGCTTTAGTCATCAGAATTGATCCAGTGCCTCCAAGTGGGTGACCTAACGCAATCGCACCGCCGTTTGGGTTGACAGAATCCATATCAGGATTCATTTCGCGAGCCCAAGCTAGAACCACTGAAGCGAACGCCTCGTTTATTTCCACGACGTCGATGTCATCCATTGTCATCTTGTTGCGTTCTAGTAAGTGATGAGTGGCTTCTATAGGTCCCGTCAGCATCAAGACAGGGTCGCTTCCTACCAGGCAAGTGTCGATGATGCGACCGAGCGGCTTGAGTCCCTGTTCTTCGGCCTTCTCCGCAGTCATCATTAACACTGCGCCGCTTCCGTCGCTTATTTGCGAGGAGGCACCTGCTGTATGTACGCCATCGTCCATTACTGGACTCAACTGAGATAGCGCTTCGAGCGTCGTTGGTCGAATACCGCCATCTCTTACAACTCGTTGCCGCTCTCCGGTTGCGGTTCCGTCATCGTCCAGTACGGGTACGTCCACTTCGACAATCTGTGTGGCGAACCGATCTTCATCCCAAGCTCGAGCAGCATTCTGTTGGCTCCGAAGGCCGAACTCATCGCATTCGTCGCGTGTGATGTTCCACTTCTTAGCCAATAACTCGGCACCTTGGAACTGTGTGGTGTATTCGTAGTGTTCCTTATAGCGCGGTGTTGCGGTGAGCTGGCCCTTCTTATAGGAAGAACCCATTGGGTTCCGGGTCATTGATTCAACACCACAACCAACGGCGCTATCGACAACCCCTGAAGCAACTAAGCCGTATGCCAACGAAATTGCTTGCTGACTAGAGCCGCATTGTGCGTCGACGGTCGTTGCCGCCACGTTCAATGGCATTCCGGCGCCAAGCCAAGCCGTTCGAGCGATATTCGCAGTTTGTTCGCCCGCTTGACTGACACATCCGCCCACTACTTGGCCAATAGTGGAAGGGTCGACCCCACTTCGCTCAATTAGGGCTGTTTGCACTTCGCTTAGAAGGTCAGCGGGGTGGATATTGCTCAATTCACCGCCTCGTCGCCCGACAGGCGAACGGACAGCTTCAACGATCACTATTTCAGACATGCATCAACCTTAGTCATGACAGTCGTCTCGTACCTGAGCTTCGGGAGATTGCCGGGATCACCATCGGTAACTTGTCGACCAGTGAACAGAGGCAAAGTTGTTTCTATGCAGCGTCTAGGTCAACCTCAGGTAGCAGGCGAGCGTTCGCTAGCGCTGCTCTCGCCTCCGCGATCCCTCTTCTTCCCAGATCACGAGTCTTGAAGTTCAGTTTTCGATTCGTCCCCGATGACGTTTGTGGCGCTATTTCGATGAGACGTAACTGTCTGGTCATAGTTCCATTCTTGTCGCAGGGTGGGACAGTGGAATTCACGTCGCTGAGTTAAGGGTGATGTTGATGCGTAATTGACGAAGTGATTTGGCTAATGTCGGTAACAGAGTGCTACTTAAGTAAGGAATCCGAAAGATATGAGTTACCGATATGGCATAACAGTTCCATTCGATGCGCCGCTAAACCAACAGCGGGATTTGTATCGGGAGTTTGCTGACTTGGGATACACCGATTTGTGGAGTTCGGAAGCAGACGGGACAGATGGCTTCACTCCACTCATCTTGGCTTCGCAGTGGGCACCCGAACTTCGCTTAGGGGTAGCTATCATTCCGGCCTTTACTCGCGGACCAGCGTTAATGGCGCAACACATTGCATCAATGTGTGAGGCGGCGCCTGGAAGGTTTGTGATGGGGATAGGTTCGTCGTCCAACGTCATCGTTGAACACTGGAACGGGATTCCTTTTGAGGAGCCCTATAAAAGAACTCGAGACATGGTGAGGTTCCTACGAGCTGCGCTTACGGGTGAGAAAGTTTCTCAAGAGTTCGATGAGTTCGAAGTCAAGGGGTTCACGTTGCGGCGAGTTCCACCAACGCAGCCCCCGATCCTGATCGCAGCCTTGCGGGCTGGCATGCTTCGTCTCGCGGGCCGAGAAGGGGATGGGGCCATAATTAATTGGCTTTCAGCTGATGACGTGGCCACCGTCAAGCCTTACGTGGAGGAAGGCGGCCCGGATAAAGAGATAGTTGCGCGAATTTTTTGTTGCCCGAACCCAGACGCCGAAACTGTGCGGGCCGGAGCGAAGCGAGCGATCGCGGCATATTTGAATGTCCCTGTCTACGCAGATTTTCATCGTTGGCTTGGGCGTTCCGACGATCTCGATGGAATGTGGAGCGCATGGTCAGACGGTGACCGGAAAGCGGCATTAGATGCGATTCCTGATCATGTGGTTGATGAACTAATAGTTCATGGGCATCCTGAAGAGTGCCGTGAGCATATTGATCGCTATCACGAGATGGGGGTAACAACTTCAGCTGTTTCGATAATGCCGTTTGGAGATATTGACCCAGTGCAGGCCGCTCGTGACCTGGCCCCCGCAGCGCGATGATTTTGAAAATAGAGATTTTGAAAGGATAAGAAAATGAACTTGGAGACGATTGAATACGAAACGCGAGATGGTGTAGCGCATGTCCGCTTTGCCCGTCAGGGCGCCGCCAATACAGTTAATCCGCAGTTCTCTCGTGATCTTCGCGACGTGATGCTGGAGATTGAATGGGATCAGGATGTTAAGGCTGTGTCCGTAACTGCTGAAGGGAAGGTGTTTCACGCCGGTGGGGATTTGAAAGAATTCCATGAAGCAGGTGCTGGTCTGCCGAAACTAGCTAGCGGAATGCTTACTGATTTCCACGGTGGCATTTACAAAATGAATCGGATGCCGAAACCGTTTGTTGCGGGAGTAAATGGGGCTGCGGGTGGAGCGGGACTTTCAATAGTTAGCGCCTTCGATCTGGTTGTGGCAGGAGAATCAGCACAATTCACTATGGCTTATACCAAAGCAGGCGTCACGCCCGATGGAACCTCCACTTATTTTGTTGCGCGTCACATCGGTGTTCGAAGGATGCTTGACCTCACCCTGACAAACAGAGTTCTGTCAGCTCACGAGGCTGAGGCTTGGGGACTAGTGAATCGTGTCGTACCTGACGATGAAGTGGATGCAGCAACGGCCGAGATGGCACAGTCTCTTGCTGATGGACCGTCATGGGCGCTTGGACATGCGAAACAAATTGTCTATGCGGGCTTCAACAGCACGCTAGAGCAGGCCGGAGAAGTAGAGGGAGTGATGATTGCTGAGGCAATGGGAACTCATGATGGTCAAGAGGGCATAGCGGCATTCGTTGAGAAACGAGCGCCCAATTTCATCGGTGAGTAGCTTCTTCTACTTCAATTGACCAGCGGAGACACTGATCCAACGGTCGACTAAGAAACCTCCTAGAGGTAAAGACCCCAGCACCATCGCTGCTAGAGCTTTTCTGAAGCTCCACTTCATATCGGCGAACCAGCGGACTATAACTGCCACGAAGATGAGGTAGAGGACCCCATGTATCGGCCCGATGATGGTCACTCCATGGTCATATCCCGCACCGTACTTCACGGCGGTTGCGGCTAAGAGGAGTAGATAGCTCGCGGCCTCCAGACGAGAAGTCAGGTGCAAAATTCGGTACATGGTCACAGTTTTGCGTACCGTCGTGCCTGTGGCACCACTTATAGGTATTACTGGTCGAACTTCTGCGGGCTCAGTATTGGCTCCCGGAGCGGCTCATCTAGCTGATAGTCCGGTGGATTGGTTCTTTGGAGAGTACGCATCCCGGGTGCGAGAAGCAGGGGGTTTACCAGTTGAACTTCCGGCAATTGACGACCCTTCTGAGTATGTGGAACGACTCGACGCTGTGGTGCTCAGCGGCGGGGGAGATATTGACCCTGAACGCTGGAATGGTCCTGCTGAAAGTTCCTACATGGTTTCATCGGAACGAGATGCTTTTGAGTTCGCGTTATTAGAGGCTGCGGTAATCGTAGGAATACCGGTGCTTGGTATCTGCCGTGGTCTTCAGGTGATCAACGTCTTCTTTGGAGGCACCCTAATTCCACACTTGGATGAAGCAATAGGTGATGGGCATTCGAAGTCGGCGCCGGATCGGACCCAAACACGCCACGCTGTTAGATGCGAAGCCGACAGTATTTTGTTCGATCTGTATGGTTCAACCTCGATGGTCAATTCTTTTCACCATCAAGCGGTTGATCAACCAGGACAGGGACTGAAGGTCACTGCTTATTCACCTGACGGAACAGTTGAGGGAATCGAAGATTCGAGCGGGCTCATTGTTGGAGTCCAGTGGCATCCCGAAATGTTGGAATACCCTCAAGCGGTGTTTGCCTGGCTTATCGACAAAGCAAATGAAAAAGGAAACACCGGAGCCGCTTAAATCACGCCGCGTTGACGACGGTCGGCGATTTCTTCAGGAGTCAGACCTAAGAACTCGGTGTAAATTGCCTCGTTGTCTCCGCCGACAGGATGAAAGATCTCAAGGTCCCGAAGCCGGGAGCCGTGAAACCTGAGGGGACTATGTGGAAGTGGGATTTCGCCTAGAGTTTCGTGGTCTACCCATTGAAGAAACTGGCGTTCAATCAGATGCGAGTCGTTGACGACTTCGTCGACGCCCCGCACGATAGCTACAGGGACGCCAGCTTCGGACAATCGTGACGCCACTTCATCGCGTCGGCGGTCCTTGGTCCACTGCTCAACCAAGTGATCAACTTCATCCATGTTTGTGGCCCGATCGGTGTTATGCCGAAACCTTGGCTCATCAAGAAGGTCAGTTCTGTCGATGACGTCGAGCACTGCTCGCCAATGCTTATTTGTGACCGAGATCAGGGCGACGTGTCCATCTGAGCATTGATAGACGTCGTAGGGAGCAACGCCCATGGCCGCATGTTTGTTGCCTGTTCGCGGGGCGGTCCCTGTTTGGTGCCACGACAGCATGTTTGAACAGAGTGTGTGATATGCGGCTTCCGCCATTGACGTTTCTACCAAACGTCCTTTGCCAGTTCGCTCGACGTCGAGCAATGCCGTAACGATTGCGCCATAGAGGTGAGCACCGCCCAGAAAATCAATGAAGGCGACACCTGCTTTGACCGGAGGTTGGTCGGGATGCCCCGTGACGCTCATCGGGCCCATATGTGCCTGCACCGTGATGTCCATAGCCGTCTGAGTCGAATCTGGACCGCTCAATCCGAAGCCTGAGGCATGGGCGAACACAAGTGCGGGGTTAATTTTCCAAAGTGAATCCGCGTCTATACCTAGTTTTTCAGGAACGCCGGGCGCGTAATTGACGAGTACGACATTTGCCTTTCTCACGAGCCCCAAAAACATTTCGCGACCATCGTCAGATTTGAGGTCCAACGTGATCGCCTCTTTTGAAGAATTAAGGGCTGCATATGAGATCGAATCACCGCGCGCACGTAACGGTTCGCCGCGAGTCTGTTCGACCTTGATCACCCGAGCTCCAGCCATGGAAAGTAGGAAGCCCGCGTATGGCCCCTGATAGATCTGACCTAGATCGAGCACTGTGATGCCGTCCAAAGGAAGAGCGCGATCGTTGCTACTCATTTGAAGCTGCCACCAAGAATGTCGCGAGCCATAATCAGTCGTTGCACCTCGCTCGGTCCTTCTCCTACACGCCGAATCCTCAGTTCGCGATACCACCGTTCAAGCGGTAGATCTTTTGTGACTCCAACTCCCCCGTGAATCTGGATGCAGCGGTCGATGACTCTGCTGCTTGCTTCCGTCGCTACTAACTTTGCCATGGCGGCTTCGGTTCTGAATCTTTCCCCGCTATCTGCTTTTTGGGCCGCTTCAAGAACGCAATAACGGGAGTGACGAATGTCGATTTCGTTGTCGACGATCATCCATTGAATCGCTTGTTTTTCTGCAAGTGGGGAGCCGAACGTCTCTCGGTTTTTGGCCCAGTCGATGGACATTTCTTGCGCTTTGATCGCGGGTCCGATGCACCCTGCGGCGTAAGGGATCCGCTGTCGACTCAGTCGATCGTTAGCTATCGCGAAACCACCGTTTACTTCACCGAGAATATTTTCTTCTGGAACCCGCATTTCATCGAATTGCAGTTCTGTTGCGTAATGAGTTGCACGCAAAGTATGCACCACTCGCCGCACATGGAATCCGGGGGTGTCTGTGTCAACGATGAAAGCTGTTACCCCGTTGCGGCCCGGATCATCTGAAGTGCGTGCGAAGATCAACGCATAGTCAGCTTTATCAGCACCTGAAATGTAAAGCTTTGATCCGCTTAGAACCCATTCTCCTCCGTCTTTGATTCCGCGAGTTTGGATAGCACGAGCGGGGTCGGAACCCCCCGATGGTTCGGTCAGAGCGAAACAACCTTTTTTTTCGCCGCGGAGAGTGGGGTATAGCCAACGTTCTTTCTGGGTGTCAGTAGCTTCGTAAAGTTGGGCGAGGCCGGCGCCTCCAAACACTCCGTAGCAGGGGTTATACAGGCCGGCCCGATGCTGCGACATTTCGATTGCCATCAAAGCACGAGTGGTGGTGTCAAGTCCGGGACCACCGTATTCCTCTGGGATGTCTAAACCGTAGAAACCCATAGATTTCGTCATGGCAACGAGTCGGTCCTGATCAGTTGGGTCCAATGACCCAGCGTCCGGGTCTAGATGATCCTCTAGTGGCAGGATCTCACTTTGAACAAAGCGCTGGGTGGTCTCTACTATCAGTTGTTGCTCTTCGTTAAGGCTGAAGTCCATATTGATCTCTCAGTTGGGGGATAGTCGACCAATTCGGCGTTCTTCAGCCTGTTGGTGACTTGGAAGTTGTCCGTGGTCATACAGGTGGAGCATTAGAAGCTCATCCCAGCGACTTCGGTAGTTAGAGGTGAATTCAAAACGAAATTTCGTTGCTTGATCACCATGTAAATTGAGCTCTTCTTGGAGTGCACTTCGCATTCCGAAAAGATGTCTGGCTCCTGCAAAACCGACAGATAGGACAGTGCCTTGGGAGTCGGCTACCTGGTACACCCCTAATTGAGCGGGAAGTGAAGCAATAGTTTCGGCGTTGAGATCTGTCCAAGCTTTTTCGAGTCGGATGCCCATGTCAGCCAGAGTTGGTTGGAAGGTCAGACATGGCGGACCCCATGAGATTTTCGAAGTTCAGCCGAAAAAACTTGTCTTTCGTTTCAACCGATAAGGCTTCCACCTCATTATCGAAACGTCGTAGAGGGTTGCGGCCACCTTCGACATGAGGGAAATCAGAACTGAACATGCAGATTTCATCTCCGGTGTTTTCGATTATCCAGCCTGTCGGTTCGGTAGGAAATGGAGTAACTCGAATTTGCCGATGAACGTATTGTGATGGTCGTAGTCCCAGATTCTGTAGACGGTTTTCGTGACGTCCGAAGGCCTCGAAGGCTGCTTCAAGTTGCCGCATGAATGACGGCAGCCATGCTGCTCCGAGTTCTATCACTCCCATTTTTAAATCAGGAAATCTGTCGAAAACACCATCGAAGATAAGGGTGGAAAGGGCTTGTACCGGTGGTGACGAAATGCTCATGTAGGAGACAGACCTGAAGTTCTCGCTGCCTCCATGAAAGTCTGGCTCAGGCGGTAAGCCGTTATTTCTATGCTGTGGTGGCATCACCAGGTCTGGAGTTGCAACGTGCATCACGATAGGTATGCCAGCTTCTTGTGCGCGAGCCCAAATTCCGTCGAAGGCTATGTGGCTATGTGCGTGGTCTTTGGGCATACGATTGGGAATCAGCAGTGCAGCAGCGCCCGCCTCGATGGCCTCGCCGGCGCATGGGGTCGCCAGATCCAAATCTTGAAGCGGAATATAGGCCACTGGTAACAGTCGCTGATCTCCCGCGCAAAAAGCGATTTGGGCGCGGTTAGCGGCAGAAGCCACCTCGTAGGTAAGACTCGGTGGGGCTTCATGTTCCATGACTTCTAAAAGGGTGTTGGGCATAGTTGGGAACACCAGCTGGCTAGCGAAGCCCATATGGTCCAAAGCCTCGCTGCGGTCGACTGAATCCCACGCGCCGTGGGCTCGGTAGTTTTTGCGAAGCATGATTTCTTGTCCAGCCGATGCCCGAAAATCGGCGTCCAGGTGAAGAGTGCGGCAGTGATCTATCTCGCTAAAAATTGGGCTCTCTTCATTGGCGAAAAACTTTGTTCGCGCGTACTCCTGAACCTTCCGAGAGCCGAATTCATCCAGCCACTCCGGAGGTTCCATTGTGTGAGCATCGGCGTCATGGATTATCCGATCTTCCACATAGGCCATTCGTTGCCTCCTCGCTTGTTGCACCGAAGCGTAGTAGTGCTGGCGGTACGCGCGCCTTTAGCTAGTTGTCGTGCAGTGCTTCGTTGATCCCATCCCACTTATCGGGATCAAGAACTCGCATCTCGATAGCACCTGAGAAGCTGTTGCGAATTAGCAGCATCCCTGACCTACCCGACAAGTCTTTGCCCTTCACGACTGATCCATCGGGAAGAGTTACCTGGCTTCCCGCGGTTACGTAGCATCCCGCTTCGACCGTGCAGTTATCGCCCAGCGATATTCCGATTCCCGAATTTGCGCCCAAAAGACAGTTCTCACCTACGACAATCGTTTCTTTACCGCCACCTGACAGCGTCCCCATTATTGAGGCGCTGCCACCGATATCGCTATTGGCACCGACAACTACGCCAGCACTGATTCTTCCTTCCACCATTGATGGGCCTAGAGTTCCTGCATTGAAGTTGCAGAACCCCTCATGCATCACAGTTGTCCCATCGGCTAGATGCGCTCCAAGCCGCACTCTGTCGGCATCAGCAATGCGTACCCCTGAAGGAATTACGTAGTCGGTCATTCGTGGGAATTTGTCTACTGAAGTCACCGAAACACTGAGATTTATTGTGGCTGCACGACCCTGCAGATCGCCAACGCGCTCGGGCAGAACTGGCCCTGCGTTGGTCCAGGCGCAGTTGGTGAGCAAACCAAAAACACCCTCGAGGTTGGCTCCATGCGGTTGGACCTCTCTACGACTTAGCAGATGTAGTCGTAGATAAGCATCGGCCAGATCGACAGCCGGTGCGTTTAGATCCTCGATAGTTGTCTCAACTAATCGGCCTTGAGTGAGGCCAAGTTTCTCGGCCATACAGGATCTCTTCGGGTCGACATTCGCGTTTGGATACCAGACGTCAAGTTGGGTTTCTGTTTCGAGATCGAAGTAGCTATGGCCAATCGCTGTGATACTCATGGCGTCATTTTCGCAGCGTTGAGGCTAGATACCGACCCCTCCAGGGATTTATCTCGAAAATTGGTGAAATTTGCTGATGGTAAATAAAGAAAATGCTTCATTTCTTACCGAATAAGACCATCTAGCAGGCATGAACCTGATCGGCCGCCTAGTTTCGAGTTCATGAAGACACCTGTCTGCGAAATGCTTGGCGTGGATGTTCCGATCCTCGCGTTCACCCATTGTCGAGATGTGGTTGCTGCTGTCACTAAAGCCGGAGGCTTCGGTGTGCTCGGCGCCGCGGGTCATACTCCCGAACAACTCGATGTTGACTT
>SGYJ01000021.1 GCA_004214275.1 Acidimicrobiales bacterium
GCCAGCGATTCCTCGCCCTGTTGAATACGTCCAAAGCTTTATTCATCACCGAGAAGAACGCGAAGAACAGATCGTGGGTTTCCTGCAAGACGGCCCCCAGAAAATCGCTGACTTCGTCCCGGAAATGTATGAAAAGTACGACAAACGGCTTTGGTATCCGGCTGCGGGGTCAGTCCATGCTCACTTGTTGCATATGGTTGAAACCGGGAGAGCTGAAGTGTTGGATGAACACAGACAACCGAAGTTGACTGCTACTTATCAGCTCCTCTGAACTATTACGCGAACATCCGCGTACCCAGACTCAGTCGTGACTAACTTCAGCGTTTCATGCGCCTAGTTATTGCTAACTGCACGGTTGACTACTCAGGTCGCCTAGACGCACACCTTTCAGAAGCTGTTCGTTTGATCATGATAAAAGCCGATGGCTGTATTTCAATTCATGCCGATGGCGGCGCATACAAGCCGCTCAATTGGATGAATGCACCAAACACTATTCACGAGTCGACAGATGATGAAGATGAATTGACATGGTTGGTCACTAACGAAAAAAACGAGAAGTTAACAATCAAACTTCACGAAATTATTTCAGAGTTCTCCCAAGATATGGGAATCGACCCAGGCCTACAGAAAGATGGAGTCGAAGCTCACCTTCAAGAATTATTGGCCGCAAATGTCGACAAGATTTCTGATGGCATGGTGCTGGTTAGGAGGGAGTACCCCACCGACATTGGGCCCGTCGATCTACTCTGCCGCGATAGCAGAGGTGAGGCTGTAGCTGTCGAAATCAAACGGCGAGGCGAAATTGACGGCGTTGAGCAGTTGAGTCGCTATCTCGACTACCTCAACCGAGATGGCAATCTGCGGCCAGTGTCCGGGATCTTCGCCGCGCAGGAAATCAAGCCACAGGCCCGTGTTCTGGCCGAAGACCGCGGCATTAAATGCTTGTTACTCGACTACGACGAGTTAAGGGGCATTGAAAGTGATGAACTCAAACTCTTCTAAGCACCAGCGAAATGGTCCAACCCGGTCCGTTGGTTCAGCTGAATAAACAAAGGCCGTTGTCAATGACAACTCGCTCCTCTGCGCTGTCTTTTTGAGCGATAGTGCGATATATCGCTTGGCCCTCGTCCACCCACATCTGAACGGTCAAAGAGTCTCCCGGAAATACGGGGGAAGAGAACCTTGAGTCCATGCTCTTAAACCGGCTTGGGTCACCACCACACAACTCATGAAGAAGCGCTCGACCTGTGAACCCGTAGGTACACAACCCATGCAAAATTGGTTTGGGAAAGCCACCAAGTTCAGTGGCGAACCAGGGGTCACTATGTAACGGGTTGTAGTCGCCTGACAGCCTGTAGGTCAGCGCCTGGTCACTTCTTGTTTGATAAGTCACTTCATGATCCGGCGCATCTTCGGGCGAATGAACTTGCGGAGCCGTATTTCCTTCTTCGCCGCCAAAACCTCCGGAACCTCGAACAACTATAGAAAATCGCAGATCGAAAAGAGGTGTATCTGTGTCCTTCAAGGACACCTTTGACTCGGTTTCAATGATTGCGTTTTTCCCTTCGCCTTTATCCCAGATACCACTGACACTTTCCTCAATGACAACTGTGCCTTCGACTGGGATTGGTTGATGCAAGGTGACTCCTTGAGACCCATGAAGGACTCGACCCCAATCGATTTCGCCGACCTTTGCCAAGGCACCACCCGATCCACCGATCACGACCCCTTGGGTCGGGAATGTTCGTTGTTCAATTCCTTTGGAATTGTTGGTGGTGAACTCGAGCTCGGAACCAACTGGGTCCTCTGCTCCTGCTCCAATGCCGACGGCGTAGAGTAAAGAGTCGCGGTACCCCCAAGATCGCTCGGCTGGCGCAGCCGTTGCACCCACTGCGTTGGGATCAATAGACATGATTTGTCCTTCCTGTGGCACTCGATACTAGTGAAACGAGTTAAGTGATTAACCCTCCATCAAAGGGTTGACCGTCCATTCCTGAATTGAGTTGTGCTTCAGATACAAGACGTCTCGCAACTTCGGCGATTTCTGTTGGGTCATCTACGGCTTCAGTCATGGGTCCGCGATGCCATCCGTTAGCCACCGCCAGCATCCGGCCTGAGGCTTCAAAAATTCGACCTGTGACGTCAGCGGATTCGGCGCTTTGGAGCCACGTAACTATTGGAGCTATATATCTAGGGTGCATCGCTGCTTTATCTTCCTCGGAAGCTTGACCCATCCCTAGATCTTCTGTCATGCGAGTCAGAGCACCGGGGGCTATCGCATTGACCCTCACTCCGTATCTTTGCAATTCGCGTGCCGCAATAATTGTGAATGCAGCGATCCCCATTTTCGCTGCGCCGTAGTTCGTCTGGCCTGGGTTTCCATAGATCCCTGAAACCGAAGTCGTATTTACTATCGATGCGTTCACTGTCTCACCAGCTTTGGCCTTTTCGCGCCAGTAGGCCCCGGCCCAACGAGCAGGTGCAAACGTGCCTTTGAGGTGAACCTGGATGACGGCATCCCACTCTGTCTCCGTCATGTTGACCAGCATCCGGTCTCGTAAGATCCCCGCGTTGTTAACAATTCCTGTGAGGTCACCGAACGTTTCGACCGCTTGGTTGACTAGCCGCTGAGCGCCTTCCCAGTCGGAGACATCATCTCCGTTAGCTACAGCCTCACCGCCCATCGCTTCAATTTCTGCAACCACTTCGTCTGCCGGCCCTAAGTCTGATCCCGTTCCGTCGCGAGCGCCGCCTAAATCATTAACAATGACCTTGGCTCCGTGTTCGGCAAGCATCACGCAATGCTCCCTGCCTATACCACGGGCACCGCCTGTAACGATTACAACGCGTCCTTCACACAGCTTGCTCATGTTTGACCCCTTCATCGACTTCTTCAAATAGCCGATCTAAGTTACGACTATCTGGGTGATTCTGGCATTTCCTGAAGCCACTTGCTCAGGCTTCTTGCCTAGCACAAACAGTGTAAATAATCCGATGGGTTGGCCCGCGCACACTACGTGACCAGATGGGCCTACCATCCAGTTACGTGCGTGAGCTACTTCGCCTCCCACGCTGGGCTCTTATGCTCGGCCTACCAACGCTCCTCGCCGTCCTGGTTTTGAGTGTTTGGGTCGTTGACGCCACGATTCATCGAGATCGAGTTGTTCGGAACGTAAAAATCGCCGGAGAAACCGTCGGCGGGCTCAGTGACATCGCCCTGCGGGCTCGAGTTGATGCCATCGCTGATCGTTTGGCTGACACTCAGATTGTCGTCCAGAGCGAGCTGGGTGACGCTAGTTGGGTAGCGAGCGACCTAGGTATTTCTTTAGATGTAATCGCCACATTCGAAGCAGTTATGAACACTAGGCGAGCAGGACTCCTCAACCGACCTATTGATTGGCTTTCGGCTCTCACCTCGAACACCACCGCCGAAATCGCAATCAATATTGACCTCGCAACACTTGAACGGTCCCTGCACTCGAATCAGCGCCTCCAGCGGGCACCAATTGACCCGTCGATCCGCATCGGAAACAACCGCCTAGAACTAGTTCCTGGAATAGCCGGCCAGCTAGTCGACGTCGAAGATGCTGCCGCTGCCATAACCAAAGTCCTCCAGGAAGGCACGCCACCTACTGTCCGAGTAGCCACAATTGAAGTCCCTACAGAATTCAGTGATCAAACGGTAAGGGAGCTTGTCGCCGAAGCGAACCGGTCGGTACAAACTCCTTTAAGAGTCCGACTCAACGACTACGAAACCGTCATAGCTCCTCGTATCGTTGCGAGCTGGTTTGTCCTGGACCTCGATGGTTCCCAACCATCCCTGAATCTCGAAACGTCCCTCATTCTGGCGTCTCTCGAGGAGTTACTAATGCCAGGAAACACTGGCGCGGGACAGGCTCAATTCGAGATTCGCGAAGGCACCGTCAAGATCATTTCCTCAGATGGAGGCACAGCATGTTGCCAACGCGATGCCGTGGACATAGTCAAGGCAGCGCTGGAAACACACTTGGGAGGGCAAGTTCACGTACTACCGAACAGACCAGCGGCCCCGCGCGAGGCCGTCAACCGATTGGAGGGGCTTGGGATAGTCGAAAAAGTTGCGTCCTTCACCACCCAATATTCTTGCTGTCTGGGACGCGTCACCAACATCCAAAAATTTGCTGAAATAGTTAGTGGAACCTGGGTTAAACCAGGTGATCGATTGTCACTCAACGAAAAGGTCGGCCGCCGCACCGAAGAAAAAGGTTTTGTGCCGGGAGGCTTCATTTCAAAGGGACACCTTGTCGAAGACATTGGGGGAGGCGTTTCACAATTTGCTACGACTATCTTCAACGCCGCTCTTCGTGCCGGACTCGATTTTGAATATTACCAAGCACACTCGATCTATTTCGAGCGCTACCCATATGGTCTTGAAGCAACGATCTCATACCCTCGGCCGGATTTAGTGATAACCAACTCAACTCCTTTCGGTGTCCTGATTTGGAACAGTTGGACCGATGAATCAGTAACAGTTGACATTTACTCGACTTCGAACGTCGAAGTGATACTTCAGGAACCGACCGAAGAACCGTTCGACCTATGTACTCGAGTTAGAACTGAACGCATCAGGACTTGGCAGGATCGCCCCACGGAGTCAGATTATTTCTTTGCCACTTATCGCCCAGAGGAAGGTCTTAACTGCGATGGAACTCCCTCTGACCCCGACCAAACAACCACGACTATCGCTGAAGAACCAGAAGCACCTACCGAGGGTTCCAGCCATACCGGACAAGAGAATTTGTCTACCACCACGACCTCAATAGCGGATCAAAACTGAATCCTCTGTGGGCCGCTACTAGATAGCCTGTTAAAAGTGTTGCAGTGTGACGTCCTAATCGTTGGAGCCGGACCGGCCGGGTGTGCTGCCGCGATCACAGCTCAAAGACTTGGTCTAAAAGTCGTTGTAATAGACAAAGCAGTATTTCCTCGAGATAAGTGCTGTGGCGATGGCCTCACGACTCTGGCGCTGCGCGAACTTGAACATCTTGGACTTCGTCCAGCCACTGACAGTTGGACGACAGTTCAAGACGTGTTCCTTCGTTCTCCGTCAGGTAGGGAAGTTCATTTGAAACTCCCGGACCATCGAGGCCAGTACGCAGCCGTGGTCAAACGCATCGAACTAGACGACGAGCTAGTTCGATTAGCGCTTAACACTGGAGTTGAAATTCATCAGGGCCTCGCTTTCAGTCAGATCGAGATCACGTCGCAGGGCGCCCAAATCTCTCTTCAAGACGGGAAGACCATCACCACTAAACACGTAGTGGCTGCAGACGGTATGTGGTCGCCAGTCAGGAAGGCTTTGGGTTGCACTCCTACTGGTTACCGAGGCGATTGGCACGCATTTAGGCAATACGTGAAGGCAGATGGCCCCAAAAGTAGAGACTTATGGGTCTGGTTTGAGAAAGATTTACTTCCAGGGTACGTGTGGTCTTTTCCTTTAGCCGAGGGTCGAGTGAACCTGGGCTTTGGACTACCGCGAAAGGATGGTCTGAATGGCAAGCAGCTGGCTGCGATTTGGCAAGGACTCTTGGAGCGACCTTCTGTACGGCAAGTGCTGGGACAGGTAGAACCTGAGGGTTCTCATAGTGCTTGGCCTATTCCAGCTCGACTTCCTGAGGCACAGCTAACGCAAGGACCGGTGTTGTTTGTCGGAGACGCGGCGACCGCTACTGATCCGTTGACCGGAGAAGGCATCGGACAAGCTTTAGAAAGCGGACGCTTAGCTGCACAGGCAATAGCTGCTGAAAGTCCATCTAAGCCAGCAGCAGTAACTTACGAAAAAGCCGCTAGAGCAGCTTTCGAACTCGACCATCGACTTTCGAAGTCCCTCAGTCACGTCTTAGCGAGGCCCGCCTTAGCTGAGCTGGCCATTAAAGCTGTTAATTTCAACGCTTGGAGCCGCCGAAATTTTGTTCGCTGGATGTTCGAGGATTACCCGCGGGCCTCACTGGTCAACCCCAAACGTTGGCGAAAAGGTCTTTTCGACACATCTGGTGCCTGGTCTATTCAAAACTAAACGCGGTTCTAGTTGCAAAACAGCAATGCCACAGGTCAATCTTTGGGGGTGTCGGAATGGAACCCGTCTAGTGAACATCTCAACTTCAGCCGCTCTGAATGGGCGGCCCTTCGAGATGCGACCCCACTAACCGTTCACGAAGATGAGCTATCGGAACTAGCCGGACGTGTCGAACCAATCACACTGGCAGGAGTTCGAGATATTTATCTACCGCTATCTCGGCTTCTAAACCTTCGAGTAGAAGCTCAGTCCAAACTTCAAACCACAACATCTGACTTTTTCAGCAGGGATAGTGCGGCAAGACCTTTCTTGATAGGAGTGGCGGGAAGCGTCTCGGCAGGCAAGAGCACCACCGCAAGAATTCTTCAAGCCATGCTTGCCGCCTGGCCTCAACACCCGAGAGTCGATCTCATAACTACGGATGGTTTTCTTCAACCGAACTCCGAGTTGGAAGAAAAGGGCTTGTTGGGCAGAAAAGGGTTCCCCGAGTCCTACCGCCAAGGAGCGCTTTTAGAGTTTCTCCGCCAGATAGCCGATGGAGCTCCGCGAGTCTCTGCCCCTATTTATTCTCATGTCACCTATGACATAACCGATGAAGTTCAGATAGTGGAGCAGCCCGATATCTTGATTGTCGAAGGCCTGAATGTTCTCCAAACAGGTGCTCCATCAAACACGCCGTTTGTGTCTGACTATTTCGATTTCACAATCTACGTAGATGCCAACACGGAAGATCTTGAGTCTTGGTACGTAGAGCGTTTTCAACAACTTCGGTCGACAGCGTTCCGTGAACAAAGTGCTTACTTCAGTCAGTTTGCCCACTTACCTGTCGATGCAGCGGAGGCTGTGGCACGGACAATCTGGCGTTCCATCAACCTGGTCAACCTTCAAGAAAATATTTTACCGACACGGGCTCGCGCTGATTTGGTGCTGAAGAAGGACGCCAATCACGAAATCGAATCAGTACAACTTCGACGCATTTGATTTGAGTTAGCCACCTAAAGTGCCACGCCACGTTCCTGGCTCCACTACTCTCGCCGGTCGTGCACTGCCTGTTCTGCTCAATAGTCGACGGTAGCTCCGCTTCGAACATCGTCTACGACGATGATCATTGCTTGGCCTTTATGGATATTCTCCCCATGACACCGGGACACTGCTTAGTAATCCCTAAACGCCACGTCCGAGACATTTTCGAATTAGACGACGATGATGCCGCTCACGTCATGCAAGCTTGCCGATCTGTGGCCAATATCGTCCACGATCGATTGGAACCACTGGGAATCAATCTTGTCAACAACAACGGCGCCGCTGCTGATCAGTCACAATTTCATTTCCACATACACCTGATCCCCCGATATGGACGCGACCGACTCCTCCATCCGTGGGAGAGGTCTTACGGAAACCCGGATCAGATTCGTTCGATCGCCGAGATTTTGCGCGGAGAGAGGGAAATCCCCCGACCTGAATAGGAAATAGCCAACCTGTTGGGGCTAGTTTCAGAGACATGACGCAACGATATGCAGACTATTCAGCCTTGACCATTTCAGGTCCCGACGAGGACGGCATCCTAGATATCTGCATTGACACACCAGGAAAGCTAAACGCTGTTGATGAGGCCAAACATCTCGCACTTGCAGATGTCTGGAAAGCCGTCGACAGAGACCCCGATACACGGGTAGTTGTCATCCACGGAGCAAATGGAACCTTCTCGGCAGGTGGCGATATGGGCATGATCGAAAAGATCATGGATGATTTTGACTACCGCTCAAATTCTCTTCGCGAGGCCCGAGACATCGTCTACAACATGATCAATTGTTCGAAAGTCATCATTTCAGCTATTGAAGGTGTCGCCGTAGGGGCAGGTCTTGCAGCAGCTTTTATGGCCGACATCTCTATCGTTGGAAAAAATGCTCGAATTCTTGATGGCCACACAAAGCTCGGGGTGGCCGCCGGTGATCACGCTGCCATCATCTGGCCGCTCCTTTGCGGGATGGCAAAGGCCAAATATTATTTGTTGACCTGTGACTCGATGACAGGAGAAGAGGCTGAAGCTATGGGTCTAGCCAGCATTTGTGTCGATGACGAGCAAGTAATTGAAGAGGCCTACGCCGTCGCCCGAAAACTAGCTACCGGAAGCCAAACAGCCATTCGATGGACTAAATACAGCTTGAACAACTGGCTCCGATCAGCAGGCCCGGCTTTTGATACATCCGTTGCCCTGGAGATGTTGGGTTTCACCGGTCCTGATGTTCGAGAAGGTCACGCCGCAATAATGGAAAAAAGAAAACCAAATTTCAGCTAGCCGGTTAATTAGTTACGCCGTTCCAAGGATCTCTTCAATTTTTGTCCAGGCTGCCACCGGCTCTGTGACTTCAATTACTTGTATACCGCGGGCCCGAGCTGCATCGACATTGATTCGATTGTCGTCGAGGAACAGCACGTTTTCTGGCTCCATCTCCAACTCGTCGAGCAGGTGTGTGTAGATCCGTTCTTCAGGCTTGCGCATTCCAACAAAGGCCGAGTTGACGACTACGTCGAAAAGTTTTTCTACGTCCAAGGCCTCAGTCACGACCGGCCACGCCTCAGCAATATTGTTGGTAAGGAGCCCAGTAATAAGACCTCGCTGTCGCAACTGCGAGATTCGATTTACAACCTCAGGCACGACTTTGAGGTGAGAGAAAAGGAAATGTGGACTCCTGGGATCCCAAATAGCTTCTGCTCCCGGCAAATCACTGTGGGACCAAGTGAGGTATGCATCGAGACTCAACTCCCCTCTTTCAAGCTTCGCAAACTGCGAATCCGGATCATCATCTCGATACTCAGCTCGCCTGGTTCGCAACTTTTTTTGGTCGATATCGACCTCTTTGTAAAGCTTCTCGATCACCGGCCCTGGAGGGATAGTGATAACCCCACCCCAGTCAAAAACCACTGCTTCGACCTTGGGCCCATCTGATCTGCTGTTCACCTCCGTAGGCACCTCCGACTCATCCAAAACTTGCACAATAGGGGTTGGGTAATTAGAGAAATGCCATGTGGCTCTATTTCGCGGCCCAATCTCTATTTCGGTTAACAGATTCTTTGACAACTATCCGCTCTAACCAGTCCGGAGTATTGGGAGGGTCTTCGCCGACTAGGACTGCAACAGTCCGCGTTCTCCTAGGTGGTGACTCGGGCCAAAGGGTCCCTCCGTCGGTAACCACCAAGAGTAGGTCCGGACTTGGGCGCGTCTGCACTGCGGCCAGAATGCCTTGGCTGAGATCTGTTCCACCTCCACCTATCAGTTGTATATCCGAAGCTTTGCGGACTTTCTGAGGGAACCCTGCCTCGGAGTCACATGTGAAGACCCGGACCGATTCGAACCGGACCCCTCCCGTTGAAAGTAAGCCATCAATCTCGCTAAGAGCGTCGGCTAATAGTTCCTCATTCATTGAAGCGCTGGTATCCAAGACAATCGATACTTCTGGTGCAGGCGCCCTCAAATTAGGAAGGATTACTTTCGATGCAAACGATTGTCTCCGGTTTGGCCTCTGGTAGCTGTAATCAACCGCTCCTGTTATTTCGGCAATCCCCTGCCGGAGCTTGGCACCAAGTTCTGCGCGCCAGTCAACTTGAGGTGTGAGTAGAGAGTTAGCCCATCTCAACATCCCCGCTGGTGTAGAGCCATGATTTCGATGGTGGGCCAACGCATCTGAAGCGACGCGTTGTCTAATAAGCTCTTTTTCTTCAGCCGTAACGCCATCTTTTCTTTGTCTCGGTGGAGGCTCATCCCATGGTCGTGGGTTTCCGTGCGCTGAACTTCCACAATCGCGTTGGGTTGCAGTCCGAGTTGTCCCCCTATAGAAATACTCTTCGCCGAACAACGATTTAGGAAGTCCTAGCTCTTCGGGTGATGCGGACCCTTTTGGCAGGGCATGACCATCTAGGAGGTCATCGTTCAGTTCAGCGTCCATCGCGTCGACCCATCTATAAAGATCTGATGGGCGGAGCTCGAGCTCTCGAGCTCTCGAAGCGTGTCCTCGAAGCAAATGGCCTACTTGGTGGATGAGTTCCACCCCAAGCACGTCTACAGGCCAGTCATTCGCTGAGTCATAATTTATGTAGACGCGAAAATATTCATCTCCAGCTATCTGATCTACTTTGTCATCCGGAACAACACGCAAGGCGAACAATGCAGACGCCAAATAGGGGTAGCTATATGCCGCCCAGAGTCGAGCCGCTGAAATCTGGTCTTTGGGGTTCATTCAAGAAGTCCAGCTGCCTCAAGAACGGGAAGAAATACTGCAGCTTCAGGTGGTGCGCTTACTCCGTCGGGCCGAACTTGTGCCAGCACCCTTGCAGCAATAGCGCCTATATCCGGGGATTGACCAGCTGCTCTCTCTAGCACTCGCCATCCCGCCAACCAACGGTCTGGCGTTGGGTCTGCTGCAACCGCACTGGCTACAGCCGAAACCGCTGCATAAAGACGATCACCGCGGTCCGGGAACACTACGGTTTCTGGATCCCTCAAGGCTGCTTCGGGATCTGGGAGGTCAAGCTCTTGGAGCCAAGTGAGGAATTCAAGGCCAACCCCGTCTCCGACACATCCGATCACCAAATTTCTTCTTGTCTCTGAAGATGCATTGACCGCAACCGCCGCAGCAAGCAGTCGCGACAGCATCTCCCAAGTTCTTGGACTTGGCCATGCTCGTCCAGCAAGGGCACGTTCGGCTGGGGGTTGGATCACCAATGACTGCCGCACAGAGAGGAACCCAGCAACTTGCCCCGCAGTGATAGGGATTTGACTCTGCCAGTCACTAGGAAGCTGTGGAATATAGGGGGTGGGGAAACCTGCGACTAAGCCTGTGGCGACAGTCATTGGATCCACGCGCCAATCAAGATGACAAAATCGGTTTGCAAGCGGCGCTGACAAGTCCCAACCGTCGGCAGCCTGGTCGGGTGGGTTAGCGGCGGCGACTATGGCCAGGTCATCTGGCAAAGTCAGGTCGCCCACTACTCGTTCGAGCACCACTCGCAACAACGCTGCCTGGACGGCAGGTGGCGCTGTTGAAATTTCGTCGAGAAAGAGCACACCAGTACCTACATCTGACAGCCGTTTAGCCCATCGTGGTGGAGCGAACTCAACTCCGTTCTCAGTTACTACCGGAAGCCCACTGAAGTCACTCGGCTCTCGGATACTCGCGATAACGACCTCATATGTAGCGTCAATTGATTGACACATACTTTCAACAGCTGAGCTCTTTCCAGCCCCTGGCGGCCCCCATAACAAGACGGGGATTCGAGCAGCGACAGCCAGAGACAAGGCTTCAAGTACCGCATCATTCTGATTGGTCATAAAGGCAGTCTCCTTTAATTCCCGCTAGCTGTCTCGTACCTTGGCGACACGAACCTTCTGTCGCACAGATAATGTGCGCCTTCATGGATGAACATCTCAACGCACACGAGCACGCGACCCCCATGTCGCCCTCCCCAACGGGACCTCTTCAGGGCATTCGGATTTTGGACTGCACCCAAGCAATTGCAGGCCCGTGGTCCACCATGATGCTGGGAGATCTCGGTGCCGATGTAATCAAGGTTGAAGCACCTCGCGGGGACCTGCAACGGCCGATGGCGCCCTATACCCGCGAGGACCAGGAACGTTCCTATGGTGGCTCGTTTTCCACCTACAACCGAAATAAGCGAGGCATTGTTCTCGATTTAACCGATGTCAACGACAGGGCCAAGTTTCTTGACCTCGTCGAGAGTGCCGACGCGGTTGTCGAGAACATGCGAGCGGGAGTCATGGACGGTCTCGGCTTAGGTTGGGAAACCCTGAGAGAACGTAATCCACGTCTTGTCTACGGAGCGATTAGAGGATTCGGAGATCCCAGGACAGGAGAAAGCCCTCATGCCGAGTGGCCTGCCTACGACGTAATCGCCCAAGCCATGGGCGGTCTAGTAGCCCAGAACGGAAACGGACCTAATAACCGTGTTCAAGTCGGGCCGTTTATCGGTGACATATATCCGGGCACGATCGGGGCAATGGGCGTCCTAGCGGCTCTATTCCATGCTCAAAGAACTGGCGAAGGGCAGTTCGTTGACGTGGCGATGGTGGACTCGATAATGGCCCTCGCCGAAATGGGAGTGATGCGATATTCGTACCTCGGTAGACCCGATACCCCCCCAAGTGGCAACCGGAGCGATTTTGCGGTGCCTTTCGATGTCTTCGAAACAAAGGATGGGTCCATGGCAATAGCCGCCCCTACTGACAAGCACTGGCAGGAACTAGCCACGGCAATGGGTCATCCCGAATGGGGACTAGATGAGGACAAAGCCACGATTCGTGCCCGGGTCTTGAATCGAGAGCCCATCGATCAAGCGTTGACCGAATGGGCTCGGCAAAAGAAAAACGACGAAATTCTTGATCTCATAGGTGGCAAGGTGCCATGTGGACCGGTGAATCTCCCCGGGGATCTTTTTTCCGATCAGCACGTTCAAGCAAGGGAAATGTTGGTGGCGGTCGACCAACCAAGCGGCCGACCCATCGTTCAAGTTGCTTCGCCAATAAAGATGACCGCTACCCCAACTGGGGTTCACCGTCGAGCCCCTCGACTTGGCGAACATACCGATGAAGTTCTTTCCGAAATAGAGGACCTTCGCAACCGATTCACTAGTTGAAAAAATCTAAATACATTCCAGATCTCGACTCTACGACTGTCGATCTGCGCATAGATACGCCGCGTCTACCAACGCTTCACCTCTCGCATCAAGCAACACAGATTTGCCCATCTGGTTCATGACGTACCCCATGGAAAGACCGATCTTAGGATCAGCAAATCCTATGGATCCACCCGCACCCACATGACCGAAAGCGCCATCACGGATATTCACAGAGTCAGTATCTCCCCCGAAGGATCTTCTGTTGTCCATCCGAAGCATGAAGCCTTCCGAAAACCGTGTCGGTAACAGCAGCATGGCGTCGCACTCGCTCGCTACAGAGACACGTTTCATCCGTTCAAATTGTGGTGCGCTAACAAAGTCACTGAGTGCGCACGACTTATAAATCTGGGCTAGACCTCGAGCGTTTGTGATTCCTCCGCCGCCACCCAATTCGGCCGACCACACCTCGGGAGAATCTCCTTTCGCACCTCCACGATTGCGCCAAGCTCTCCCTTGCAGTCCGTCGGAATCGGCAATGAAGGCACGAGTAAAGGCAGAAAATTCTTCGTTCGGATCTGGTCTAAAGGGCCTTAACGCAGAGACCCGATGGTGTTCTGTTGGGGGTAAGCCAATCCAAAAGTCCGATCCTGCAGGCTCGGCCACCTCTTCTCGAAAGAACGTGCCAAGGCTGCGCCCGGACGCGCGCCGAACTAGCTCTCCAGCCACCCACCCGAAGGACATTAAGTGGTACCCGTTCCGAGTACCCGGAGGCCACCATGGTTCTTCGGCAGCAACCCGATCACACATGTAGTCCCAATCGAAAGCGGCACCATCTGGTAAGTCGGCGCGGAATGCGGCGACGCCAGTGGTGTGATTCAGCATCATCCGAGTTGTTACGGCTGCTTTAGACCCATGAGCGAACTCAGGCCATATCTCAGCTACCGGTGCGTCAAGGTCAAGTAACCCCCTATCGGCCAGCAGATGGCAGGCGAGTGCGACTCCGCCTTTGGTGCAAGAGTTGACGATAGCGATGGTGTCTTCGAGCCATGGATTGCCTTCGGTATCTCTGTCACCAGCCCATAGGTCAACTACGGTCTCCCCTTCGTAGGTAACGCAAACCGAAGCTCCTAACTCATTGAAACGCTCGAAGTTTGATTCAAACTGTTCCAGCAAAGGCTCCCAGCCGTCGCTGACGGTTCCGTGAATTTGGAGACTCATGGGTGACAGATTGTCACGTCAGACCCCATTATGTCTCCCTATTCACGATGTCCTCGGGTAGTTTCACCTTAATGGCGAAGCGCAAGAAGAGACGCCCAGCAATGCGTCGACCTATAAACACCTCAGATCCGATCCTGCCGGGCCGCGTATCACCGATGCGTTCTGTGCCTGCGGAAATACCTCGTCCTGATTACGCCGAACAGGGAGTGCCGATCCGAACAGCTCCAACCGATCTTATAAAGGAGGCAGCGACTCTCGAACAGATGCGGCTCGCAGGCTCCGCAGCGAGGCGTGTCTTGCGGAAGGTCGCTACTCATATAGCTCCTGGCGTAACAACTGAGCATTTGGATCAAATCTGCCACGAAGCTTGCATTGAGGAAGGTGGTTACCCCAGCCCACTTAATTACAACGGCTACCCAAAGTCACTTTGTACGTCGATCAATGAAATTATTTGTCACGGAATTCCAGACAGTCGGCCACTCCAGGATGGAGACATTGTCAACTGTGACGTCACTATTTTCCTCGGTGGTGTACACGGAGACCACAGTGAGACCTTTGCCGTCGGTGACGTTGACGAGCAGTCGCTAGAGCTCGTCGAAGTAACCAGGGAATGTCTCTATTTGGGTATAGCTGCTGTCCGTTCAGGTGGAAGAGTTAACGATATTGGCAGAGCGATTCAAGACCGTGCGGAATCAGCTGGGTTTGGTGTAGTTCGAGAATTCATAGGCCACGGCGTCGGTGAAGTCTTTCACCACCTCCCGAATATCCCTCATTACTACGAACCTTCGGCTCAATTTGAATTCCGCCCAGGGATGACATTTACGATTGAGCCGATGATCACTATCGGTTCGCCTAGTGCCAACCTTTGGGATGACGGATGGACTGCTGCTACCAAAGACTTGAGTAGGACAGCTCAGTTCGAGCACACCGTACTGGTCGAGGAAGATGGTGTTGAGATATTGACCGTCGAGGAACACGAAAGCCAGCCCTTTGCTCAGGGTGGGAGTTCCAACGACTGGCCTCAAACTATTTCTGTCAGCCAGACGGCTACGAATGATTAGGGCAACTATTCAAGTTCGAAAGGTATTGGGAGTTTTTGCAATATCTCTGTTGTTGGCAGCTGGTTGCGCGAATGAACCTAAGAGTCGCCCAGTCCCTTCTACTACGCCGGTCCTAACAACACTTCGTCCTGAACTCACAACAACGACTACTGAGAAAGTCGTACAACGAATGGCCTATGTGGTTCAGCCTGGTGACACTCTTGGCAAGATTGCCAAAGGTTTCGGAGTAACTGTGTCCGAACTTATGCGTGAAAACGGCAAGGAAGACACGATCTTAGGTATTGGCGAAACATTATTTATTCCGCCCCCTTCCGACGAAAGCTCCGGCTGAGGTTGATGCTGACGTTGCGCCACTTTGCGTCACTTTCCCTATTAACAATATGTGCTTTGGGGTGCACGTCAGCCAGAGCACCTGAACCCGTTGTTAACACGTCACCCTCAGCGGAAACCAAAGAGACAACACCAGAAATCAACGAGTTCCGTGAGACATACACGGTTGTTCGTGGAGACACGCTTATAGCTATCGCCGATCGATTCGGTATCGATCTGAACGACTTAGTACGCGAGAACAACATCGCCGACCCGACCAAGATCTACGTAGGGCAAGTACTTCTCATTCCACCTCCTCCCAGTGACGCAGATGGCCCGTTGTTGACTATTTCGCCTCCGACCGACCCTTTGTTGCCAACTCTTGAACCAACTACTCCACTGGCGCAATAGCAATACTTCTGGTGGGTGCCTGGATTTGTCGGGACTGACGTGTAACTGTGATTGCGTTCTACTGGGACGGCGTGCGTGAACGAAACAAGTCCGATCATTCCAAAAATCGACGAACTGGATAAACAGGTCGATCAGTGGTGGGAGCGTTGGCGAGGAGTGCCCGAAGTCGACCGGTTGTTCTACGCGGCATCCAATCTCGGAGATTTCAGTCTCATTTGGCACATTGTTGGGGGAATTCGTGCGCTCCCGCCAGGAAGACGGCCACGAGCAGCTGTTGGCTTCAGCGCCCTGATGGGAATCGAATCGCTACTGGTCAACCAGGGAGTCAAAAGATTTTTTCGGCGCAGTCGCCCCGGGTCTGCTTCCGATAACCCTACGACGCACCAGTTGCGTGAACCGATCACCTCGAGTTTCCCCTCTGGACACGCATCGGCGGCATTTTGTGCTTCGGCTGTTCTTTCGCGTCGATCCAAATTTGGAAGGCTTTGGCATTTGGTCGCAGCCCTCGTTGCATGTTCACGAATACACGTTCGGCTTCACCACGCCTCTGATGTGGCGGCTGGAGCGTCAATCGGGTGGCTCCTGGGGAAAGCTCTATCGAAACTTGTTCCCAAGGACTAATTCGTTACGAGTCGCTACCTAGGTTGTGCGGACCTATGCCTGGGCGGAAACTTCCATTTCGGTCTCAACTTCGGAAAGGTCGATGGTCACATCCGTTGCCGGTTGCTCAGCCCGACTCAAAGCTGTCCGAATGTCGAGAAGCACGTCAGTTACTTCGCTCGCTGAGACTAACTCTCGATGCATGAAACTACCCAGGGCGCGATCAACCACAGAAAGGGCTTCTTCGACGTTTTCCGGGACGATTATCTTCATGTCCTGAGGTTCAGTCACCAGATGCTCCAATCCGCTGGTTGGCATAACCAGGTCTTACTCTCACCCTAGCGCTGTCAGCCGCTTTATAACGAACATATTTGCTACAAGAACGAAGTTTCATCTGAGGACTATGTTGAAGTGAATGAGTAGAGATTCACAAACCCCTTTAGGAGTCACCTACGGAAGTCTTGGTGTTTTGGGGCCTTCAGCGGTTGGCGAAATTGCGCAAGCAGCTGTTGGTGCTGGGTACCAATCATTTTGGACAGTTGAGGCAACCGGTACCGATGCCATCAGTCTTTTAGGGGCAGTTTCTCAAGCAGCGCCGAACCTTGATCTGGCGACAGGGATCATGCCCATTCAGTTACGCAGTCCTTCGTTGGCAGCAATGACAGCTGCGACGCTCCAATCCCTGAGCCCGCAACGAACTATCTGGATGGGGCTGGGCGTTTCTGCTCCCGGTGTACTTCGTCAGCACGGAATCGAAACGCCAGATCGCCCAATTGCGATGATGCGCGAGTACGTGGCTCTAATGCGGGAATGTTTATCGGGCGAGTCTGTCTCCTTCGAGGGGGATTTCTGGCAGGTCAAGCGGTTCCGTCTAGCTATGCGGACCTCAGAGCAAACCCCAAAGATTGTCGTTGCTGCGCTTAATCCCCAAATGTTGAAATTGGCTGGAGAAATTGCTGACGCCGTTCTCTTGAACTACATCCCGGCGGGCCATGTCCCAGAAGCAACCAAACACATCCGATCAGGGGGGGATGCCGTCATTATGAGCAATGTTCATGCTGCCGTCGGAAACTTTGAGGAGGCGGAACGTTCAGCTCGCAAAGATCTGTTCAACTATGCGATGGCAGATGGGTACGCCAACATGTTTCGCTCTGCGGGTTTTGAAGATGAAGTTCAAGAGCTCCGTTCACGTCAACAAGAACGAGACCGAGAAGGGGCTCTAGCAGCAATAAGTGAAGAAATGATCCAAGCGATCAATTTCATAGGCAACCAGGAAGAGGTAGTCGCGTTTGTCAGCAGCTATCTAGACGCCGGGGTTCAGTATCCGATTCTCATGCCCATGCCGTGGGGACAAGACCGAAAGCTTGTAACGCAACTAACACTGGATGCAGTGGCCGCCATTAACGACTAGGACTCGCCGGCTAATCGCTGATAGCAATCCCGGTCGGGCAGCTCACACCGGTGCCACCAATGCCGCAGTAGCCATTGGGTACTTTGTGCAAGTACTGCTGGTGGTAGTGCTCCGCGTAGTAGAACGGTCCTTCATCAAGAATTTCTGTAGTAATTGAGCCATACCCAGCTTCGCTGAGCGCCGACTGAAACTCAACCCGGCTTGATTCAGCGAGACGGCGCTGTTGCTCGTTGGACACATAGATGCCTGACCTGTACTGGGTACCAATGTCGTTTCCTTGGCGCATCCCCTGAGTGGGATCATGATTCTCCCAAAACAACTCAAGCATTTTTGCGTAATCAGCAACACCAGGGTCGTAGATCACCAAAACAACTTCGTTGTGTCCCGTGAGTCCGCTACAGACCTCTTCATAGGTGGGGTTCTTGGTAAAGCCACCCACATAACCAACTGCTGTGGTCACCACACCGGATGCGTTCCAAAAGATTCGCTCCGCACCCCAAAAACATCCCATCCCAAAAACGATACGTTCGGTCGAATCCGAGAAGGGCGGCATCAACGACTCACCCAGTACTTCGTGGCCAGCTGGAACTGGCATAACCAGATCCCGCCCGGGCAGCGCCGTTTCCATAGTTGGCATCTCTAGCTTGTTGCTCCACAACGACATAACTAATACCTCGGGTTCAGATTAGACCAGCGCCGGCAAAGAAGCACCGCCTTCACCTAGCCTTACGACATGTCTAGTTCTTTGATCCCACCAGAGTCATTAGCTCGTGTCGGCGAAATTTTGGCTGGCCCTGTCACTGTTCGAATTGATCGTCGAGAATCGCAGCGTTACGCATACGCGGTTGGAGATCTAAATCCCATTTATTTCGATGATGCGTCCGCTAAAGCAGCTGGATATCGAACCTTGACCATTCCGCCCCTGTTCATCACCCATGCACTCGTGACTCCTGAACCTGCATCGAAACTTCGGACCGACGGCCTGTACGAAGATTCCACAAGTGTGGCGTTGGAAGTTGCTCGAATGATGTTCGGAGGTGAGGAATGGGACTTTCTAGAACCGGTTTGCGTCGGAGATGAAATCACTGGCACAACACGACTCTTAGATCTTGATCAAAAAGAGGGCAAGAAAGGTCCTTTCGTTCGATTGGTACGTGAAACTACTTTCACCAACCAAGATGGACAGGTAGTAGCACGATCCCGCCAGATAGGAATTGCACGATGACTAACTACCCCAAAATGGCCACAATCAAAGTGGGCGATGAGTTACCTGCCATGCACAAACGCGCCGAAGAAGCGGAACTCTTTCTGTACAGCGCCGCTAGCTTCAACCCGCACCGCATCCATTACGACAGAGCGTACGCAACCTATGAAGGCCATGAGGACATCGTGGTGCATGGGCCTCTTCAAGGTTCTTGGCTCACCCAGTTCATTACCGATTGGGCTGGACCTAACGCTCGGTTGCTTTCAGTCCAGTGGCAGAACCGCGCAAGCGCTTTCGTCGCAGAAGAACTCTACTTTTCTGGCTCGGTCATTTCAGTGGACCAAGTGAATGGTTCAGTAGAACTTGAGATTTATGAGCGAAAAGAGGACGGGAGCGTCCTGATGCCGGCGAAGGCAACAGTGAAGTTGGAGCAGAGTTAAATGAAAATCGCCGTGGACTTCCCGTCGGTCGCTTACCGCGAGGGACCGGAACAAGTGCTCGCTCTTGCCTCGGCGATCGAACAAATCGGTTACGACGAAATAGCAGCCTTCGACCATGTGGTGATGGGTTTCCCATCTCAGGATCGTCGCACTATTTATCCCGCAGAGATGCCGATCCTTGAAGCACTGATGCTCTTAGCGAACATAGCGGCAGTCACCTCGAAAGTGTCGCTTTCAACTGAGGTACTAGTACTACCCCAACGTCAGCCTGTATTAGTTGCGAAACAAATCAGCACCCTCGACACCCTGTCTCAAGGGCGTGTCCGGTTAGGCATCGGTGTTGGGTGGCAAGACAGTGAATATGACGCCCTTGAGGAAGATTTTTCGACTCGTGGTAGACGCATGGACGAAGCCATTGACCTACTAAGAAGCTACTGGCAGGGGGGCCGCATCGAATTTCGGGGCAGCTACTACGACTCACACGACATGGGTATGGAGCCCGTCTCTCCTCAGGGCGCCAACATTCCTATATGGGTGGGGGGAGAAAGCCCTGCTGCGCTGCGGAGAACTGCCCAAAAGGCTGACGGATGGATGGCATCAGGAGTTACCGATGAACAAGCGCTCCTCTGCGTTACCGATATCCGACGCCAAGCTGAAGAATTCGGTCGCGATCCGTCAAAAATCGGGTTCCAACTCATGTTGCAACCGCCCCCCAAAAGCGATGCAGACAAACTTTTCTACACAGACCTCGATGCTGTAGCCGAGCGAGCAGCCGTTGTAAATGCAATGGGTTTCGAATGGACGTCGGTCAACGCAACCGCAATATTCCAAGCCGGAGCTCGTTCAGTGGACGCGATGATCGAACAACTAGAGGCAATTCATACCCGGATTAGAACCGAAGTTGATTAGACCGAATCTTTCATTTAGCTAAAGATCGTCAACGAACTCCACGAGCTCCCCCAACTCCTCTATCTGCATATCTGCAAGGTGTAAAGCTGCGGACTGGTGTCCGATGGCCACGGTGACGGCCCCTGCAGCACGGCCCGCGAGAACGTCGTGCACCGAATCCCCAACCATCACATACACACCTTCGAGCGCACCGCATTCCTCGGCCGCCGCTAGAACCATCCCAGGGCCTGGTTTCGACCCATGACCCGAATCAAACCCTTTCACCGAAGTGAAAAGGTGGCTCCACCCCAAAGCCTCAATATGGTCCACCGCGCACGATTCCGAATCATTTGTAGCTACCGCTAACTTCCAGCCCTGGTCAATCAATGCGACCATCGCAGCTGTCGCTCCTTTGTTGGCAACAACGTTGCGCTGAGATGCTTCGTTGATCGTTCGCTTAAAGGTATCGATGTCGATCAAATCGGCAACCAGGTTGTCAGTTGTCTCACTAGTCTCACTGACGAACGCCGAGTGTGGCAACACGCATCGTCCAGCTAAGTCGTACCCAAAAAGTTCAGCTGCGCGTTCTTTGGCGTCCTGATCTTCGACCAAATCGAAGGCGGACCCGATGGCTTCATTCCATGTTGCGTCGAAGTCGAGCAAAGTGCCGTCTTTGTCGAATATGACGGCTCTGCCGTTAGACATCGGCGAACAACACTTCACATCCTGTGCCACTCAAAATCTGAACTACTGCCTGTTGGTCATCAGCGGACAGTTGCCGGAAAGCCTCACGTATCCAATTCAAGCATTTATTTTGGTATGCGAACGGTGCTTGTTTGTACTCGCGACCATCAATTAGACATGACAACTCTGGGTCCTCGGCCTCTATGGCCTGCTCGTTCGCTATCAAGAACGGTGCGTAAGTTCGCCCTATTTCAGTAAGCAAACTAAGTAACGATTCCGGCAGGTTGTTCCGCGTGACCCACCCCTCGTTTTCGCTGATCTCCAGTGACGACAAATCATCAACCTGGTACGCCCAAATGACGCTTCTAGGGCTTTGGCGAGCTGCTAAGAGTGAAGAGTCAGGTTCCCAGAAGAACAACTGACTGAACTGACCGAATAGACCGAAGTCGCCTCGACCCGGACGGCTACCTAAAAGAAATTGGTGCTCGGTTAAGTGAGTTTCTAGCGTCGTAAGAAGCCGAATAAAACTGTCCTCTATAACGTCACGGTTCTGATCTGTGGAGCCAACTAACGCAGTTCTATTCATCTGTCGCTTGGTGATGAAATCCCTGATCTCGCGGTGTTGTTCAGGGTTCATTTGGTTGTCCGACATCAACGGCAGCATGTTGCCTGCCTTCGCTATGGCATCAACATAAGTGTGATGCCATCGGTAGTGGTACATCATCTTTGTGACCCATTCATCGCCATAATCTTCAATTAGGTGATCGAAAAACCCAATCACGGGGTCCGCTGGCAGCAGGCTCCTAGCGGAATAATTCTCTTCTAGGCGCAGGATCTGGGGAGAGGAATCCACCATCACCTCGGAATAATCACCGTCATCATCGCGAAAGGCGAGCATCGGAATGATCGCTACCGGGGGTTTAGGAAACCCTTGGTCTTCTTTCGAGCCTCGAACAACCCACCTGTGTGAAATCCGGCGGTATCGAAGGACTGCGCGCATTTTGATGGAATATGGAGACCCGTATGCCCCAACCAAAGTCACATCCCAAGAACTCATTGGTTTCCTCCATCGGACCAAGCCCCGCGCCAAGACCAAGACCAGTTACGCATCTTGTTGTGCCGTGGAATCATTACACGTAACACTGCGCAGCGATCGATCAATCAAAGCTACGTTTGTGACATGAGCGAACGAGATCTAATTGTTAGCAACCTTGATGTTTGTTGGGACAGCGTTGTCGAATTCCTGAGCAAACTTGAAAGTAGCCAATGGCAGACCCAATCGCTGTGCCCCGAATGGACGATCAAGGGTATCGCCGCGCACATGGTGTCAGTAGAACAGGCCTTGTCGAATTGGTTGCCATCTGGCTTAGATACCCCTCCACCTTTCGAAAAGGTTGAGGGTTACTTTGAAGCCGCTATGCAGATGCCAGAAGCGGAGCTGGTTGCGCATATGCAGAGCACCTTCGACATTCGGCGAGAAAATCTTTCTGAAACTACCGAAGATGACTTCGCTAATCCAAGTATTACTCCTGTAGGCCCAGCCACTTACGGGCGTTTCATGGCTGTGCGTGAATTCGACTTCTGGATGCATGAGCGGGATTGTCGAACTCCTTTAGGCATCAATACCGACAATGGCGGGCCAGAAGCAGAAATGGCTCTGAATGAGGTTCACCTTTCCATCGGATACATCGCAGGAAAGAAGATCGGGCTTACTGAAGGCCAATCAATCCACTTCGATATCACAGGTTCGGTAGAGCGGGACATTTATGTACGCGTCGAAGGACGTGCCGTTGAGTGTGAACCCATTGATGCGCCTACAACCACTCTTCACTGCGACTCAATGGCCTTTATGAATCAGGCCTGTGGCCGCGTCGACCCAGAAGTCCCCATTCGTGAAGGCGTTATTAGTTGGTCTGGAGATGTCGAGCTCGGTGCCCACGCTGCACGAAACCTTCGGTTCACCATGTAATTAGTGAAGTTAGCTAATCGGTAAAGCTTGAGATCAACGTGGGGTTTTTGAGATCTGCCAGTTCTTGGTTGCGATGATTCACTTCGGCTAGAAGCTCCGGATGGCTTAACACCCAAAACCTGCGCTCGTACATTGCATTCAAGACTTGAGACGCAACTTGTCCTGGGTCCATGCCGTTCTCTAACGCTGCTGCTATCGCTGCATTTCGGGCACGCGCTTCTTCCGGTGCCTTCGCTGTTTGATCAAGGGATTCGTCGCGTTGTCGACGAAGATGATCGGGCCGATTTCTCTGGGCCGTAGCAATATTTGTCCTCACAACCCCAGGGCAAAGCACTGATACCCCGACGTTCGCGTCAGGGTCACGATCCATCTCATGGTGCAATGTCTCCATAATTGCGACAACTCCGAACTTTGCTGCGTTGTAGGGGGCAAGGCCGGGCACTGCCATAAGACCCGCTACCGAAGCCGTGCTCATCACATGGCTTTCTTCAGCCTCGATCAAGTGCGGTAAGAAATGATGTAATCCGTGAATCACTCCCCACAGGGAAACGTCGATGACCCACTTCCAATCGACCAGCTGTTGATTTTTGACTAGTCCACCGCCACCTACTCCCGCATTGTTGCAAAGAATATTGACGCCTCCGAATGTTTCGAGCGTCGCTGCGCACAACTCGGCGACAGAATCTTCATCTGTTACATCGGTCTTTACTGCAAGAACCGGGACATCAAGGGTCTCAATTTCCGTTCTCATTGCCGCAAGAGCCTCATCTTCGACGTCAGCGAGGACAACCTTTGCTCCTTCAGCGGCAAACGCGAGCGACAAAGCTTTCCCGATGCCCGACGCTGCGCCTGTGACTACAGCTACACGTCCCTTCATCGTCTCCATGACTTCTCCGTTTCTCTAGCTCTCAGAATCCTTTAGCACCGTCTGCGGTTACCTCAGTTATTTAATTCCTCGAAGCGTTCAATGACATCGAGATATTCGGTGATCATGTCTTCCACTACTCGGGTCGCAGAAATCGATTCGTTCATAGACCCGACAATTTGCCCGACAAAGTAGTTTGATAATTCAACCGCACCCTTATTCTCAGGATTCATTGCCGCCCGATCGACTTGACGACTCGCGTGTGCGATCAACATCGGTTGGAGAGGCATCGGCAAAGTACCGGGCGAAGATTCCCCTTCCCATTCGTCAGTCCAAGCAGAACGCAGTTGACGAGCAGGCTTGCCCGTTCGAGAGCGCGATCGCAGGGTGTCAGACGACGTGGCGGCAAGAAATTTGTCCTTGACTACTGGATGGGTCTCGGCTTCTAAGGTCGTCAACCAAACCGAACCACACCAAACCCCTTGTGCCCCTAACGCGATTGAGGCAGCCACCTGCCGCCCACTTCCTATGCCTCCCGCTGCTAGAACAGGCGTTGGCGCCACGGCATCAACTATTTCTGGAACAAGAACCATCGTCCCGATATCGCCCGTATGTCCACCAGCTTCGTGCCCCTGAGCAATGATGATGTCAACGCCCGCTGCGACGTGACGCACCGCGTGAGCTTTCTTACCAGCAAGCGCGCCAACTAGTACTCCATTTGCGTGGGCCCGTTCGATCATGTCAGGAGGAGGGGGACCGAGAGCATTGACAATCAGTTTGATTGGATGGGAAAACGCGACGTCCATTAGAGGCACCGCCTGCGCATAGGTCATTGGCGGTTCAGTCTCAACCGGTACCCCTCTTCCGTCAGCCGAGTCCTGCTTCGGTAATGGAGGAACGGCGTAACGTTCCATCATGTCTTCGACGAAATCACGGTGACCCTGTGGAATCATCTCGCTGAGATCGCCTAAGGATTTTCCACCTTCGGAAGAGCCTTCATATTTGGCCGGAACAATGATGTCAACGCCAAAAGGCTTGTCGCCAACCTCATCTTGTATCCATTGTAAGTCAACATCGAGTTGTTCGGGAGTATGACCCGCGGCGCCGAGCACACCGAAGCCTCCGGCTTTAGTGACAGCAGCAACCACATCTCGACAATGGGTGAACGCGAGGATCGGAACATCCACG
>SGYJ01000022.1 GCA_004214275.1 Acidimicrobiales bacterium
ATGGGTAGGTTCGGAGCTGATATTGCTACCGCAATCGCCATTATGGCATTCATCCCAATTCGGGATGCTGCGATTTCGGCGCTCGGTAAAGGTATCGGTGGCCGCTAGCTAGCCATTGCTATTCCATAGGACGCCATAGAGCGTCTTAGTGTTGAGGGCCGTCAAATTGGCGGCCCTCAGACATTTTTGTGGACGTGTATGCCGAAATCGGGGCCACCAGCTGCACGCGAACCGTTGCATTGGGATGACGAGAGGTAATCGTGCGAAACTCTCTGTCGAGCGGATTCAGTTGATGTTGTAGTGCAGACCGGGGGACAAGATGCGCGCAGGACTAGTAACAGGAAAAGGCCAATTTGAGCTTGTAGAAAGAGAAGATCCCACACCGCAAGCTGACGAAGTCGTCGTCGCGATACAACGATGCGGCATTTGTGGGAGCGACGTTCACGCCTATGTCGAAGGTTGGAAATATTCGCCAAGCGTGTGCGGACATGAATGGGTCGGCCTTATCGCAGCGGCGGGTCAAGGCGTGGTTAACGTTCAAGAAGGAGATCGTGTCACCGGAGCCTTAGCTCCTGGATGTGGACGGTGTTTGGAATGTCGGAACGACTTAAGTCAGTACTGTCGAACAGCATGGTCCGATTACGCGGGTCCAACCGGTCCGACCTCTGGAGGCTTCGCACCGCTTCTTGGGCTGAAGGCTGAGAGAGTTATAACCATTCCCGATGGCATAGAGACAGACGATGCCGCATTGATTGAACCCGCTTCAGTGGCGTTTCATGCAGTTCGGAGAAGTCAACTTCAAGTCGGTGACGTTGTATGTGTCGTTGGTTGCGGTCCCATAGGACTTCTAACTGCCCAGGTAGCCAAAGCTGCTGGCGCAGCAGTGGTCGTAGCTGTAGAACCAGATGAGAGCAGAAGAACACTCGCTTTGGCCACCGGAAGCGATATTGCTGTAGCACCGGGAGATGAGCTGCGAGGAGTGTTGGACGACTTGACCCAAGGCTTGCAAGCAGATATTGCCTTTGACTGCGCGGGAATTCCCCAGACCATGCAGCAGTCAGTCGATATGGTTCGGCGCGGAGGATCTGTCTGCTTGGTAGGAGTGACGGGCCAACAAGCTCAGATCAGCCCTATTCGATGGATCAGCAAAGAGGTGACACTAAACACTTCAATGGTGTTCACCCTGGAAGAAATGAAAGCCACCGCGAACATGATCTTTGACGGACGGCTTTCCGTCGCACCCCTACGCGGTGACGTCGTCGATCTGGATGCGTTAGGGACGACAATCGACGATCTGGCTGAACGCAGGATCGATGCAGTAAAAATTCTCGTGGACCCAACTGCTGGTTAAACGCAGGTAGCTACGAACTAACTGTGACAATTCCTTCGCTGACCATCTTCGAAATCTTCGCTTCGTCGTAGCCAAGTTCTTCGAGTAACTCAATGCTGTGTTGACCCAGCCGTGGCGCATGACGATGAAGCCCGGTAGAGGTTTCAGAATATATAACGGGATCGTTGACGTATCTGTAGTCGCCTTCGGTGGGGTGGTTCATTACTTCCACCAAACCCACCTCTGACAAATGTGGGTCCTCGTGGAACTTTGCCAAATCCAATACTGAAGCGGCCGGAATAGAGACCCCATCACAAAACTCCAACCACTGGTCTGTTGTTTTGAGTCGGGCTGCTTCTCCGATCAACTCATAAAGTTCTGAGGTATTTGTCACCCGGTCATTGTGGGTAACAAACCTCTCGTCCGATGAAAGCTCTGGCTGCCCAATGAAACCAAAAAAGTCTTCAAAATTCTTGTCGGTGTACGGCAATAGGCATACGAAACCATCAACTGTTTCATATGGTTTGCGAGCCGGAGACAAGAGTCGTTCATAGCCGAATGGGCCCTCGGGCGGTTCGAAAGCCGCACCCCGAAGGTGTTCGACCAAGTTGAAACTGACCATCGTTTCAAACATTGGCACTTCTATGCTTTGCCCAGAGCCCGTTCGATGGCGATGGATTAGGGCCGCCATCACAGCTTGGACAATGTGTAGGCCCGTTACCTTGTCGGCGATGACGGCCGGAACATAGGTGGGGCTACCACTGGTTGCCGTAAATAGTCCAGCGAGACCCGAAGCTGCCTGTATCGCGTCGTCGTATGCGGCCTTGCTTCCGTAGGGACCGTCTGCCGCGAAGCCGTTAGCCCTGCAATAGATGAGAGATGGGTTTGCTGAGATCAACGACTCCGCGTCGAGGCCAAGACGTATCAACGCTTCGGCTCGCATATTCGTGACAAGAGCATCGGCGGTTTTCACCAAGTCCAGAATCACCTCGCGACCGCTGTCATTTTTCAGGTCAATGCTGAGTGATCGTTTGTTGCGCTGAAGGTTCAAACTAAAACCTGACATGCCTGGGTTTCTGCTCGGGAGCCCGTTCCTAGTTGAGTCCCCGGTCGTGGGTTCCACCCGGATGACGTCAGCGCCGTGATCTCCCAACATTCGTGTAGCCATTGGACCCATTAAGACTGTTGTCAGGTCAATTACCCTGATCCCGTTTAAAGCGCCTTGTTCCATCTGTTGATCATGACAGGCGGGAGCGTTCGGGGATCAAATTTTTTGCTATTGATGACCGCTCGCGCTTTCGACAAGACCTCGAATGCCCGTGAGGATGAGTCCCGCTAGCTGTTCCGCTAGATCTTCTGCTGATGGACGGTCAATTTGAGTGAGCCAATGTCGACACACACCCTCAGACATCGTGACAATAGCCCTAGCGTAAGTTTCGACTGTCGCGCTATCTAACCATTCGCTAAGCAGCTCGGCGATTGTTGCCGACATTCTGCTTTCGACCATTTGACTGCCGTTCGCTGTGTCGTCATCTCTTGGAGCAGATCGACCAAATAGCAATTGAAACTCACGTTGATTTTGTTCAACGAACGAGAAGTAAGCGCACAAGGCATCGACAGTGCTTTGATAGTTACTGTTCGCGGCTTTAGCGGCGCGTACAACTTCGTTTGCGAGTCGGTCTGCGACATCTTCTATCAGCTCGAGGTACAGATCTCTTTTTGAAGTGAAGTGCTGGTACAGAACCGGCTTAGTAACACCAGCGGCTTTGGCGACGCCGTTCATTGATGTGCCGTGGTAGCCGTTAGCGGCGAAGACCGTCATGGCGACATCGAGTAATTGCTCTCTTCGTTCTGATGCGGGGAGACGAGTCGACATGATTGAGATTCTTTGGGGGCTAGAGGGGTAAGCCGTGGAGGATACGAATACTCGCAGATTTCGACCACAAGCTGCTAATTACGCGACGACTAGTGACCATGTGGGAGCCCTCGATCTTCACGGTCTGCGGCGTTCGCTGCGTATCCAAAAATTATGGCTGGGGCCAGAAGCAATGAGCCGACAATGAGGAGAGCGACCGTAATCGAAATTGATAGGGATGAACCCCCGAGGTAGTAGTTGAGTACAAAAAGAACTAGCGCCCCGCCAAAACAGCTGTAGCCCAACCGTTTCCCCAAGTTTGCAGCCGTTCGTATTCGCTCTCGAGACCGAAGAACCGGATCTTCGGTCTCTCTTTCCGTCACGTGTCCTCTTCGTCGGGAACGATAGGGGCTGAGCCCTCCAGCGTTGTGAGACCAGGTTGAGGTCTAGGAGGTTCAATCGGTTCGTTGACCGAAGCAAAATCATCTGGACCTGACACGTTCCATGTCGACTGATCTGGTTCGTAACCTTCAAACGGGTCTGGTTGCGTGGGATCACGGTACTGGTCATATTCGACTGCTTCGTCGTAGTAACTAGCAGTTTCTCGAAGAGGAAAGAAGATCCGAAAGCCAAGGTTTGCAAGCCCGCAAGCGATGATCAAATCCCCAAACGAAAAGACCTCGTTGAGCCACCGGACGGGCACAACAGCACCCAAGAACCAGAGAGTTTCCTCGCCTGTCTCAAACGCCCGAGCCGCCCCCAGTTGGACAAGATCAATTGAGCCGCGATCAGTAATACCGGCGTTCACCACAGCGTCAACGGTTACTGGGACATATCCGTTCAGAACCAGCGGGATTAGGTTTAGGGTCGCGCCGACCAATATCACAGAAGCGCCCGTGAGATGCAGATTCATAGCGCAGGTAATAGCGACCAAGACCAGAGAGATACCGGCTAATAGTGACGGGTAAGGCACACCGAGACCTGAGCCGACTAACGCTTGAAGGGCGACGCCGACCGCGGGAATTGGCCAAAACACGACCCGGGTAGCTGCGAAATAGTCGGTTGATCCTCGAATAAAAAGCCCAGCTGCGCCGCCGACTATCAAAGCCAAAGGAATCAGATACATCGGTCACGATGGTACTGGGCCTAACAAGTTCCTCTGAGCCGATTTCGAATCTTGCTGTTTGTTGATCAAGCATTGAACCGATAAGAGAGCTAGGTTGACCGACGCTGAACCGGGTTGCGATAGAAGGAGAAGCTCCATGGAGGTCCGAGCAGAATTGACTGCCACAGTCTGGAAAGTGGTAACCGAAGAAGGGGCAACAGTCGCCGAGGGCGATGAATTAGTGATTCTTGAATCAATGAAGATGGAGATTCCCGTAGTGGCTACTGTCGCTGGAACCGTTAAAGAAATGCGAGTTAGCGAAGAAGACCGAATCAGCGAAGGTGATGTAGTAGCTGTTATAGAGCCCTCCTGATACGGCCGCACCTCCTTGAAGCTTCGTTGCTGCTGAGCTCCGGGTGGTCTCTGGACGGTGGCGTCGTAACATCGTGAGGAATGTCTGCAGTCGTTGAGTTCGAAGAGGTCGTTGCCGTAGCGGGCTCGTTCCCGGTGTTAACCGGTCTAGACCTTCGTGTCGATCAAGGCGAGGTGGTTCTTCTTCGGGGAGAAAATGGGGCAGGCAAAACCAGTTTCCTGCGAGCCTGCGCTGGTTTGATCTCGGTAAGTTCAGGTGACGCCCATGTTCTGGGATTCGACATGCGAGTTGACCGAAGGGCGCCACGACGTTACATAGGGCTTCTCGGCCACGAAAATAATCTTTATCGAGACTTGTGGGTACGAGAACATGTCGAATTCCGAGCAACCGCCGCCGGTGCTGCGGAAAGCGACACAGATGCTGCTCTCATAAGAGTTGGCGTTTCAAAAAAACTTTGGACTGTGCCCATTGGTTCTCTATCTGCTGGCCAGAGACGAAAAGTTGCTATCGCTTCGTTGGTTGTAGGACGCCCACGGCTCTGGCTACTAGATGAACCCCACGCCTCACTGGACACCGAAAGCCGGGAGAACCTCGACCTCATCCTGGCCGAGGCATCCCAATTAGGAGCAACGATAATCTTTGCAAGTCACGAGAGCCCTTTGACTAAGGGAATAGCTTCGCGAGTCATCACCATGGGTGGAGGACGCGTACTGGAGGACTCCGGTGCTAGCTGAAACTCTGTTAGTAGCTCGAAAAGATCTGCGCGTTGAATGGCGAGCCAAGATCGCTCTCGGGCAAGTAGCTCCGCTGGCATTGCTGATCTTGGTTGTCTTAGCTTTCGCTCTTGACGCGAATTCGTCGTTGTTGGAATTAGGCGCAGGGGGCCTTTACTGGGTAGCGGTGCTGTATGGCGGAACTTTGCTTATCCAAAGATCATTTGACGTCGAAACGGATGACGGGAATATGGACGCCTTCCGAATGTCTGCAATTGGAGCACCGTCTTTGTTTCTTGGAAAGTCGTTGGCACTATTTGTGCAGATCGGGCTCTTGGAATTAGTGCTCGGGTCGGGGATTGCTGTTTTATACAACGTTCGAGTCGCCGACTGGTGGCTGCTCTTAGTTGCTGCTGCAGCTGGGACGGTAGCTTTTTCTGTGTGTGGAGTTCTTTGGGGAGCGATGTCTGCAGGCCTGCGAGTCCGAGCTACCCTTCTTCCGCTGCTCTTGGTTCCTGTTTTGGTACCGATCCTGTTAGCAGGGTCACGAGCTTTTGAAACAGCACTTGGAGTGCGCGCTGATGCTGGTTGGACCTGGGCCAGCCTGATGCTTGTAATTGCCGCGGTACATACCGCTATTGGCTTTGGAGCTTTTGGATTCTTGTTGGAGGAGGGTTGATGACGTCAGTAACACATAGCAACGCAAAGATGACAGCCACGGCAACAACCCGCGTGCTTGGAGTCTTGGCTATTGCAGCAACAGCGCTGATGACTGTCCTCGGGCTGTTAATTTCTCCCGCGGACGTAATCCAGGGAGAAGCGGTGCGCATGCTCTACATACATGTGCCTTCTATATGGATCGCGTACGGAGCGTTTGTTCTGACTTCGGTCTCCAGCATTCTGTTTTTGCGCGGGAGGAAACGCAGAGAAGATCGCGGCCGGCATTACGACCGACTAGCGGGTTCCGCGGCTGAAGTTGGTGTCGTTTTCACCGGGATCACGCTTGTCACAGGAATGCTGTGGGGGAAAGTCACCTGGGGAACATATTGGCAGTGGGATGCGCGACTTACGACCACAGTTCTACTGTTCGTCACGTATCTCGGGTACCTGGCGCTGAGACGGTTGCCAGCCGACCCGATAGTTCGGAGCCGACGGGCAGCAGTCATGGCGCTCATCTCTTTTGTCAATGTGCCGATTGTTCATTACTCCGTTGACTGGTGGCGGACTCTTCACCAAAAGGCAAGTCTTAGCGTTGGGCGTAGACCCGAAATAACTGGTGAAATGTATTGGACGTTGCTCTACTCCACATTGGCGGTGACCATCGTGGCCGCATGGCTAATCATTCACCGTTATCGAGTCATACGGTTGGAAGAATTACGTGACGAAGAGACCCTCGCAGCGCTGATCTCTTCTCGTCTCGACAAAGATGATGGGAGCAACTGACGATGGGTAACGATCATGAGTGAAGTCGCAACAGTTGTAACTGGCTGGGGAATCACCATCTTTGTTATTGCTACCTATTCGATCTGGGTTGTGTCACGCGGCAAGGCCATTGGTCAGGAGCTTGGAATCGGTGAGATGGAGCAGCTTGACCCTAGAAAAGACGCTGGCGCGACAACGGATCTTTAATAATGGACTTAACCCCACGACATGAGGTTGAAGCCCCAGACGAAATGCGTCAGAAGATGCACCGTCGACGCCGGCGGACGGTTCTGGTAGTAGCTCTAGTGTTGATTGCTGCTATGGCCTTCATCACAGCGCAGGGGCTCCGAAACGCCACCTTGTTTTTTCGAAACGCCGATGAAGCAGTGGAACAGCGTGTCGAGTTAGGGGACCGTCGCTTTCGAATACAGGGGCGAGTTATTCCTTCGACCGTAAAAAGTGAATCCGGAATAACTACTTTCGAAATTGTTCATGACTGTGTGGTCGTGTCCATAAGGCATTCATCTGACCCTCCCGAACTATTCAAGTCGCCCTGGATTCCAGTAGTGCTGGAAGGAAGTTGGGTGATTGGCGAAATCAGAAATGTAGCTGGCAGCGATACCCACTACTTCGCTAGTGATCGCATGCTTGTGAAACACACCAACGAGTACGCCTCAGCCAATGAGCAGCGGTTAACAGATAAACCTCCCGAAGGTTTGCTTGATCAATGCTTGTTCGAGGTACCGGCAGCTACATCGTGATAGCGCTTCTCGGCACTTTTGGAGTTGCTGTTGGCTTCGTTGGAGCAATAGGTGGAGTGATGACGTTGGTTTCAGCCCTAGCGTCCAAACGCGAAGAACATCACCGACGCGCAATCACATGGGTCTTCATCATGGCGAGTGGCTGCGTGTTAGCGGTGACAGCGATGGAAATAGGGCTGCTACGAGATGACTTCTCAATGCAGTATGTAGCAGCAAATTCGACCCGAGCGACACCGCTGCTCTACAAAATTGCGACCTTGTGGGGAGCCCTTGAAGGTTCGTTGTTGTTGTGGGCATTTGTGCTCTCTGTATATGTGACCGCTGTTGCTATTAGTTTCCGACGACGAATCGAAGATCGCCTTGTTGCGTGGGCATTACTCACAATGCTTTTGATTTGTGTTTTTTTCTTCGGGCTTTTGGTCGGCCCGGCAGACCCATTCGGCACATTGTCCATAGCTCCGATTGATGGCGACGGTTTGAATCCGCTGTTGAGAAACCACCCACTCATGGCTATCCATCCAGTGATGCTGTACTTAGGTTATGTCGGTTTTACAGTGCCGTTCGGGTTTGCGGTAGCCGCCCTTGTTACTGGTCGACTTGGTGAAGGCTGGTTGGTACTGACTCGCATCTGGACCCTGATTGCTTGGGTGAGTTTGACAGTCGGGATACTTCTCGGAGCGTGGTGGTCATATGAAGTATTGGGATGGGGTGGATATTGGGCTTGGGACCCCGTAGAGAACGCCTCGTTCCTCCCGTGGTTGACTGGAACAGCGTTCGTTCACTCTGTAATTGTCCAAGAGCGTCGAGGCATGTTGCGGGTGTGGAATCTGTCCCTCCTGTTAGTGACCTTCGCGTTAACCATCTTCGGCACTTTCTTAACCCGTTCTGGGGTGATCGACTCCGTCCACGAATTCAGCGCGTCGAGCTTGGGGCCGTTACTTCTGGCTTTCTTCGCACTGATTTTGGTCGTCTCGGTAGCACTTGTCGGTTGGCGGGGAGACCAGCTTCGTTCACCGGGTTCGATAGATTCGCCGCTGTCGCGTGAAGGGGCGTTTCTTGCTAACAACCTTTTGTTCACGCTGTTCGCGTTCATCGTCTTATTAGGAACGGTGTTCCCACTCATTGTTGAAGCCATCAACGGTGATCAGTTAGCGGTAGGGCGCCCATATTTTGATCGGATGCTGCTCCCCATCGGCGTTGCGCTGCTATTGGTGATGGGGGTAGCCCCGACACTTACTTGGCGGTCCACGGCCGGATCGGTTGTGGGAACCCGAGCGCTAGTGCCTGCTGCTGTGGGAGCGGCGACAATGGTTTTAGCTTTGCTGTTTGGCGCTGAAGGTTTAGGTCCCGTCCTAGGTATAGGTCTAGGTGGCTTCGTGATTGGCTCTTCGGCGCGCCACCTTGTTCTTGCTGTTGTTCGAAATGGATGGAGCGGTGTTACGGGGCGCTCTGGTGGAGGGATGGTCGCCCATATCGGAGTTAGCTTGCTCGCTTTTGGGTTTATAGCAAGTACTTCATTCAGCGAAGAAGCCGAGTTTCAGCTGCGCCCAGGGGACCGAGGATCCGTCGCTGGTCACCAAATAATGTTTGTCGACATAGTCGACGAAATGGATGGACCCAACCGAGTTGTTCGAGCACGAATCAATGTTGAAGGGAGAGGTATCTATTCACCAACAATCACCCAATACCCCACCTTTGGCAGACCAATTGCTACTCCATCTGTCGCCACGAGTTTCATTGACGACGTGTATTTGAGTCTGGTTGCTATCCCCGAAGAGGACAGTGACATGGTGGTGATACGGGTCCTCGTGGAACCACTTGTGGCATGGATATGGGTTGGAGGTGCAGTGATCGCGGGAGGCACCCTTTTAGCAATCGTGCCAGGGAGGCGACACGCTCGAGCCGATTTAGAAGAGGTTGGCCTGTGACGGCCCGAAATGTTGGGACTGTGCGCTTTGTAAGCGCAGCCGTGGGACTCATCCTTTTCGGGTTTGTTGTGGTGCTGGCTACCAGAGAAAGCGGCACAGGAACCGCGTCGAGGAGCCCACTGATTGGACAACTTGTGCCAGCCGTGGCAGGGGTAGGTCTCAACGAAGCAATTTTCGATGTGGATGATTTCTCTGACAGGTGGGTGCTAATAAATTTTTTCGCGTCTTGGTGCGTGCCTTGCGAAAGAGAACACCCTGAACTAAATGAGTGGAGCCAACGCCACAAAAAAAATGGACTTGTGGTCAGTATCCCGTTTGGAGACACAGAAGAAGACGCGCGAGCTTTTTTTGCAGAACACGGAGGTGATTGGCCCGTATTAATGGACGGTGACGCAGCTTGGGCGGTCGCCTTTGGTGTTTTGCGTCCCCCAGAGTCCTTCTTAGTTGGTCCCGGCGGTATTGTCGTCGCAAAGTGGCAGGGGCAGATAACAGCTAATGAAGTGGACCGAGTTGTGAATGATCTCGAACTGAAAGCCGTTGACCGATGAAGCAGCGACACTGGATCTCATGGTTTTGTGTCGCACTCGTGTCGTCGCTGGCCTTGGTAGCTTCGTCGATAGCAGATGACCCTCCCGCTACCGATGGTGAACGCGCCTACGAGATAAAAGCAACAACGTTATGCCCGGTTTGTGACGGCCAAAATGTTCTGGAATCGAATGCTCCAGTTGCTGCGGCAATACGCGCCCAAGTTGACGAACTTGTGTCTGAGGGGCGTTCTGATGAAGAAATCCGAGGTTGGATGGCTCGCCAATATGGAAAGGACGTGAATGCCAATCCTCCGCGAACCGGGATCGCGTCACTGGTATGGATAGCGCCTGTTTTCGTAGCCGTCGCTTCGGCAGCCTTCTTAGTTTTCGCTTTCAGGAAATGGCGAGTAGGCAGGGGAGCTCAACTATCTGATGACGACCTCAAAATAGTGTCCTCGCTTCGGGAGCCAACTTGAAGGAGTGGAAACAATCCTCCTCAGGGAGTGTGAAGTTGACCGAAGAACAAGAGTTTCTTTTACGGTCATTGGATGATTTAGAAAAAGAACACTCGAATGGTGATCTAAGCGACAACGAATATGAAACGCTGCAAAATGACTACACACACCGCCTTGCCAGCGTTACCCGCCACCTCGCAGGAGCTGTAACCCCTGCACCGTCACAGAAGTCGAAACGTTACCTCTGGTGGATAGCAGCGATTGCCGTTGCAGGGATCGCCGCAGGTTATGCAGTAGCTCAGTCCTCAGGATTACGTGCCCCGGGTGAACCACTTTCAGGAGAGATTGATCGCTCACCGCGGAACCGGTTAGCGAGCGCTCAAAGTCTCTTCTTTGCCAACGATCTAGAAGGCGCTAGGGGAGTTATTGAAGAAGTGTTGCGCGACGCTCCCGAAATGACCGAGGCGCTGGTGTTGTCTGCGCAGATTCATGAACGAATGGCTAACCCACTCGCAGCTGTCCGACAACTTGACCAAGTTTTGGAGAGTGAGCCAAAAAATATCGATGCGTTGACTTTGCGCGGATGGATTCTCGTGCGCATAGACGAACCAGATGTTCAAGTAGAAGGCATACGAAGCCTTGACGAGGCAATTTCTTTGCAGCCGGCCACGTATGATCCGTACATTTTTCGGGGGTTCGTGGCGAGAGAACTACAAAACGACCTCATTCTTTCCATTCAGATGTACGAGATGGCTCTTGAACGCGACCCACCCGATGCAATGCGGGCCGAACTCACCAGAATCATTGAAGAAATGAGTTCGGAGCTACAGCCAACCACTGAATAAACCTCAAGTTAAGAGGGTTGGATTTGGTTTGAATCGAGTGGGAAACCACAAAGGTCACGTTAGGTGGGGAGCGAACATAACGATCCGAAAAGCTCGGCCGGAAACTAGAAACAAAGAAATTGTGACCTTCGCGAACACAAACTCTCGTGGTTCTAAGATTCTGTTATGTCGAGGATCTCTAATTCGGGGTTGATGGGTCCACAGGCAACGCTGATAGGTGCGTTGTTTGTGGTGCTTGTCGTTGTCGTAGCGTTAACTAGATAGGCGGGGAAGAACACTCACATGGTCAATGCGGAGGTACTCGAGCTCTACAAGGCTGTGAGTAAGCGAACTATTGATCTGGTGCGAACCGACCAAATCGCTAGTGTGCCGAGTTGTCCACTGTGGTCAACCATGGATCTTTTGCGTCACGTAACAGCAGTCTGTCAAGACTGGGTCGCCCACCGACTTGACGGTTACGGGACTGAGCAATGGACCAGCGACGGCGTCAACCGGCTCTCAAAACTTAATTTCGATGAAGTTTCTTATGCTTGGAGCACCGCAATAGACCAGATGGTTTCGCTAAGTGACGAACCCGGCATGGGTGACCCGGTTCGATACGCCTTTGGCGATGCTGCTGCTCATGAGGCGGATCTCCGTGCTGTTCTTGCGCCAGGTACAACGCTGCCACCGGAGGCACTCACCCTCGCAACGAAAAGCAGTTTTGTTGTCTGGCGTCAGCATCTCACAGCATGCGGCGCTCCCGACCTAGCGATTGAACTAGAGCAAGGACCTACGCTTAATGTAGGTAACGGACAAGAGGTTGTTCTTCACATATCCGAGCATGAGTTGTTTCGGATGTTGAATGGTCGACGAAGTATCAGTCAGATCGAAGAGTATGAGTGGTCCGCCAACCCGGAACCTTATATTCACATTGGGTTAGGTGGCCCTGTCACCGGAGGGATTGAAGGGCGCGAAACGTGGGCGCGCGAACCTTTGGTTGAGCCTGCGATTAGCTAAGTAGCTGTTACAAGACCTAGACCAAGGTTGTGCAAGCTGAGTGACCCATGGGTAGAGAGCCAGCTAACTGCGGGGCTGTCTCTCCGTGTAGGCCGGCCAACATTCCCCTCACTAGTCCTCGATCTATAGCGCAGAGCACTGGGTGGTCTATCGCTGCCTGCCCAAATGGACAATGCTCTGACACGATTCGGAGCTGACCTGCGGAACCCTCACTACGAGCTTCGAAGCCATGCGAGGTAAGAGTTTCAGCAACCGTTGCCACCGCAGATTGCAAAGAACGGTGGGCCTCTCCTGGAGCCATTTCCGCTGCTAGATGAAGCCCATACTCGTGGCCTACTTCTTCAGCGAGTTTTTCTGCTTCATCGTTGGGAAGAAGTGCTAGTGCCCTGCCCAGCAATGTTCCCATTAGATCATCGTGACGTGCCGGGAACTCGAATGCGATCTCAGACTTAGCTGAACGATATCGCTTAGATGGACGACCAGCCTTTGATGCTCGGTGTATATCCACTACAGCGTGACCCGCCGCTGCCAACTTATCCAAGTGATGCCGCGCCACGTTGTTGTGAAGCCCCACGGCTTTGGCGACTTCGGAAGCGGTTAAACCTGCTTCGGAGTCCCTGATATGCCAATAAATTTCCCGACGTGTGGGGTCGCCGAAAGAGGCCGTTATCGATTCGACAGCGGCGGAGAAAATTTCAGGCGTGAGTGATTGCCCGTCCACACCACTAGATTCTACCTAGGCTTCGGCCGTAAGCCCGTAATCGTCGTTTAATACGAGTAGGCCTCCGATAATGACTATTTCCGATACCGAGCTAGCAGAAATAGTTGGACGGGTAGTCGATCCTGAACTTCGTCGGGATCTTCACACTATGGGAATGCTACGAGGTGCGTCTCTAGCGGGAGGCAACGCCCATGTCCTTGTAGCGCTGCCCGCTGATGATTGGCCAGCGCGCAGCGAACTCGTCCACCTTGTTGAAGAAGCCGTTACTGATCAAAACCAGATTGAATCGGTGTCAGTCGAATTTGTGGTTATGGATGAGGCCGAACAAGCTGCGGTCCGAGATCAACTGATCGGGGACCCATCTTCAACAGGAGGAACACAAGAGGCACATGGCCATGCCGAAGGCAGGGCTGTGCCATTCGCTGAACCGGGAAATCCCACCCGAGTCTTGTTGATAGCAAGTGGGAAAGGCGGGGTCGGTAAGTCAAGCGTCACAGCTAATTTAGCCATCGCTTTGGCACAGCGTGACCTTCGGACTGCAGTCATCGACGCAGATGTATGGGGTTTTTCCATTCCGCGAATGCTTGGGGTAGAACGCCCACCAACCGTGATTGATCAGATGGTGATTCCGGTTGAGGCCAACGGAGTGCGGTGCATATCGATGGGATTTTTTGCCCGCGAAGATCAGCCCGTCATTTGGCGAGGACCAATGTTGCACAAGGCTTTGGAACAGTTCTTGACCGACGTGCATTGGGACGACCCGGATTACCTGCTGATAGACCTACCGCCGGGTACCGGTGATATCTCCCTGTCTATTGCTCAGTTTTTACCCAAGGCTGAACTTATTGTGGTGACGACACCACAACCAGCGGCCCAAAAAGTGGCCCAGCGAGCAGCGTATATGGCTGAAAAAGTCAACCTCCAAATCCGTGCCGTTGTTGAAAACATGAGTTGGTTCAGAGGCGAAGACGAAAAGCGCTATGACATTTTCGGTAGCGGTGGCGGCGAAGCTCTTGCCAACGAATTAGATGTTCCCCTGCTCGGACAGGTCCCTCTGGTGACCGAACTTCGAGAAGGTGGCGATGTCGGACGCCCGATTGTGGTCAGTAATCCCGAGAGTGAAGCGGCGAGCATATTTAGAGAGATGGCTCGCCTCTTAACCGAAGAATATTTGCCGACACGCAGATATAACGAGGGTCTGAAGCTCGTTTGAGCCAAAATGGTGATGTGTCAGCGCTGAAGAATTTACGATTCGATAATCGTTTCACAGGATCACTGCCATCTGATGATGTCGAAGGAAGTGATTCTCGCCAAGTTGTCGGCGCTTGTTACAGCAGGGTCAAGCCAGCGGTTGTGCAAGATCCGAAACTGATCGCGTTGAGCGTCGAGACATCAGAGTTGCTTGGAATAGAACCAAACGAAATTAGGCAACAAGAGTTTGTTGAGGTGTTGGCGGGCAACTATCCACTTGCAGGAATGGATACACACGCAGCGTGTTATGGCGGTCATCAGTTCGGTCACTGGGCCGGCCAACTTGGAGATGGCCGAGCAATAGCATTAGGGGAGGTTCTTGATGTCGATGGTCGCCATCAGATGCTTCAACTGAAGGGCGCCGGCCCAACCCCGTACTCGCGATCTGCGGACGGATTGGCGGTTTTACGTTCATCGATCCGAGAGTTTCTATGCAGTGAAGCTATGCATCACTTAGGTGTCCCAACCACCAGAGCCTTGTCCTTGGTCACAACAGGTGAAGAAGTCATCCGAGACATTTTGTACAACGGCAATCCGCGACCGGAGCCTGGAGCAATTGTTTGTCGAGTGGCCCCCTCTTTTTTGCGCTTCGGAAATTTCGAACTTTTCGCCGCCCGAGGGGACCACGAAACCTTGAAACAACTGGCTGATTTCACAGTGGCGACTGAGTTCCCCGAAATCGAAAATGACGACCCAGATCGTTACGTCACACTCCTAAAACAAGTTGCGGAACGCACAGCCGACATGATCGTTGAATGGTTGCGTGTCGGCTTCGTCCATGGGGTTATGAACACCGACAACATGTCTATTTTAGGTCTCACAATCGACTACGGCCCGTACGGGTGGTTGGACAATTACGATCCCGACTGGACGCCAAATACGACTGATGCCCAAAACCGCCGCTACCGTTTCGGAAACCAACCGGCGATCGCTCAATGGAACCTCGTCCAATTAGCAAACGCTCTGTTCCCATTAGTTGAGAAGGTCGAACCCCTTCAAGAGGCGCTAGGCCACTACGTCCCAAGATTCGAAAACGGATGGTCACAAATGATGGCCAAAAAGTTGGGTTTACCGACTTTAGACAGCCCGAGAGATAAGGCTATAGCGGACGACGCGCTTGCAGTTCTGCAGACCGCTGAAACTGATATGACCATATTTTGGCGAGAGCTCAGCAGCATTAACTGCGATGAATCAATCGAAAAGTCGCTGAGAGTTGAACCATTGATGAACGCGGTATACGGACGCGATGGCTTAAGCGAAGACCAGAAAACCGTTTTTACTGATTTTGCTGAGAATTGGGCTGCCCGGCAACGGGAACTAGGTACCGATGATGAACAGCGGAGCATCTCCATGAACGCCGTTAACCCAAGATATGTGCTCCGAAACTATATGGCCCAACTCGCTATCGAGCGGGCTGAGCAGGGCGACGTAGCACTGGTTGAAGAGCTAATGGATCTTTTGCGATTCCCCTATACCGAGCAAGCAGGTAAAGATCACTATTACGCCCTACGACCAGATTGGGCACGCACTAAAGTTGGCTGCTCGCAGCTATCTTGCTCTTCTTGAATGTGCGATCTTCTGTGGTAGAGATCGAACCGCGGCATACGCTGTTTAGCTAGCTGCAGCGATAGTAGATAAAAGTTTAGAGTCGCAGAACTATATGAAAAGGTTGTTCCGTGGAAATCAGAATCGGCATGATGAACGTGGCACGCGAGTTGACCTTCGAAGTGAACGACGACGAAGCAGATCAGCTCAAATCTGACTTGGAATCAGCCTCCGCTGCAGGAGACGCCATGCTCTGGGTAACTGATCGGGATGGTCGTAATGTAGGCCTAGCGGTAGGACAACTTGCATATGTCGAATTCGGAGTACCCGGAGATAGACGTATCGGATTCGCGACCGACTGACAGTGATGATGTTCAGTTCGATGGACTATTTGGCGCGTGACTCGTTGCCGACCCATCGCTCACGGCTGTAATTTCGGTAGGTATGGCAACCCTGGCCGAACTCGCTCGCTTAGATAGCGGCCTGTCAAAAGATCAATTACGACATCTACAACGACTTATCGCGTGGTGGGGGATGCTCGCAGATCTGTCGTTTTCCGATTTGTTGTTGTTCGTTCCGACCGATAGCGATGGTGGCGAGTTTGCTATCGCATCTCAGATTCGCCCAACTACCGGCCAAACCTTGTACAGGGATGATCATGTAGGGCTCCGAGTCACGGATATCGAAAGACCCTTGGTGGCTCGCGCCTACAAATTGCACCAGGTCGTAGATGGAGAAGTGCCGATCAAGCCAACGAATCGACTCGCGAGCGTTACTTGTATCCCGATCACCTGCGACCAAAAGGTAATTGGTGTCCTCAGCCGAGAGCTAATTCCTAATTTCGCTGAGCGTCGTGACCCAGGAGAGCTCGAACGAACATACCTAGAGGCGTTTCATCGGCTGGCAAAAATGATTGCGTCGGGCGCCTTTCCATTCGCTGACAATGATGTCGACATGGATGAGATCCCACGAGTAGGTGACGGGTTGCTCGTTGTAGATCCTGAGGCAAGGATCCAGTACGCGTCGCCCAACGCTCTCAGCACACTGCACCGTGTAGGGGTGCTTGGGAACGTCGCTGGACGCCGACTTGAAGACCTAGGTATCAAACATCCAGTGATTGGCCACGACCGTGGACCCTTAAGAGCCGTCGTAGCCGAAATCGAACGAAACGACACAGCTATTCAACTATTAGGCGTACCCCTCGTCGAAAAAGGCCTTTCTCGTGGGGCAGTCGTGCTGCTCAGAGACATAACCGAACTACGCCTGAGAGACCGACTACTCGTTTCCAAGGACGCGACAATTCGCGAAATTCATCATCGTGTGAAGAACAACCTGCAGACTATTTCATCCCTGTTACGCCTTCAGGGGCGACGCCTTGAATCTGACGAGGCGAAAATGGCAATCGACGAATCGGTACGTCGAATTCGGGCCATAGCGCTTGTGCATGAGACACTCGCAAATGAAACAGCGGATGATGTCAGCTTGGCGGATGTTGCCAACATGTTGGCTCGAACTGCCCAGGACAGCTTCACCTCACCTGACCGTCCAATCCATTTCGAAGTGATTGGAGACGCTGGGTTAATCCCATCAGACATAGTTACGCCACTAGCGGTTGTCCTCAACGAATTGCTGCAAAACACAGTCGACCACGCCTTTCCCGGTTCAGCGCCTCCCACCGAAGACAACGCGGGGCTCGTGGAAATCTTTCTTGACCGGACCGATAAACGGATAAGGATGGCGGTAAGAGACAACGGGGTAGGGGTTCCGAATGACTTTGATAGCGAAACTCAACAAGGGCTAGGAATGTCAATTATCAGGGCATTAGCAACCAGCGAACTTGGTGGCGCTATAGAGGTTCGACGAAGGAACGACTCGACCGGTTCAGAAGCGCTGGTAGAAGTCCCGTTGCCAAGTAATTAACTCAACAAGCTCAAACCATGATCTGCACTGGTCTAGAAACTCAACCAGACTAGCGACGTGCCCTATTGCGTTCACGACGAAGCTGTCGACGTTCCTCTTCTGAGGCTCCGCCCCACACTCCCGAGTCTTGATTAGTTTTCAACGCGAATTCAAGACAGAGATCTTTCACCGAGCAATCCCCGCACACTGCCTTGGCAGCTGCTATCTGGTTGAGTGCGCGCCCCGTTGAACCGATCGGGAAAAAAATGGTGGGGTCAGCTTCACGACAACTAGCAGTGTTTCTCCACAGGCCGCTCTCTAGCAGCATGGACCCTCGAGCGCTCACGTCGTCATTTCCTCCAGGTGCTACTCACGAAAGGGGGTTCGCGAGTTCTTAAACTACCGCTGACTCTACAAATATCAGCGGCGAGAAACTGCTTGAACGTCAAGTCAAAAAGCCCAAAGACCTCTTTGACCGGGTTGGCGTGCTAACAGCGATACGACAGGTTACGGTCGGTCACATGCCCGAGCAAGAGATTCTTTTCATTTGCTGTACCCCGTTTAGTAACCGGCGTGACCAGGACTGAGAAATGGCGCTCCGTCCAGACATCTACGCGCATCGAGGAGTATCTCGGCAGGGTAAAGAAAACACAATTCAGGCTTTTGAACTGGCAGCAGAAATGGGAGTCGATGGAGTAGAGCTTGATGTATGGAGGAGTCGCGACGGGGAGCTCGTGGTTCACCACGACCCGGATATCAACGGACTTCCGATAGGAGGAGTAACGGCCAGCCGGTTACCAGACTATGTTCCCACCCTTTCAGCCGCCCTAGACGTGTGCAGAGGTTTGAGAGTCAACATCGAAATCAAGAGCATCCAAGACCAACCGCGGGTAGCCCTCGACGCGGCTGAGGTTCTAGTCCATATGTTGCGGTCACGACCGGAACCACCAGATCGCTGGCTAATCTCATCCTTTGACCATGGTGCTCTAGACCGAATTCGCGACGAAGCTCAAGAATTTCAAACGGGGTTACTCTTTTGGAAACAACCATGGTTGCCTGTGTTGCTTCACGCCGTTGAACACGGCCATTGTGCCCTCCATCCCCACGAGACTTTGGTTGATGAAGCCCTCAGAGACGAAACAAAAAAAGCGGCTATTCAGCTGAACGTGTGGACAGTCAATGACCCACTTCGGGCATCTGAACTAGTGGACCTTGGCGTCGATGGTTTGATAACCGACGTTCCTGATGAGGTGCTACGAATAGTGGAGTTCGGAAGCTAGCTAACGTTCACGATTCGGTCGGCATCACTAGACGAAGTGCACCCGGACACCATTTAAAGTTCAGCTCCTTGACACTCCCGAGATAGTCACCGTCTAACTGATATGGGAAGGGTTTGTACCCGGTCACAGAAAGTTCGCGGATGTCATTGGCGATGTGAAGGTCATCACTATTCTCAAGGGGTTCTCCCCGAAAAAGATCTTTAAGCAAATTAGCCATCGTTCCCAATGACATAGTTCGCAGTGCGACGACGCTCAGGCCGCTGTCCAAGGTGGCCGATGGCGCCAAAGACAACGGGCGGCTGCCTAAATATGTGTATGGGTCAGTGTTCAGGACGATCGTGAAATAGCTGTCGTCAACTCCACCTAGTGAGTGTCGCACTTTCATCCTTGGTGCTGAGTGGTCGTAGTGACGAAGCCAGGTATCGACGCCGGCCCACAGGAACAATGGATGCCCTGCATAACGCTTGAGTGCAGATCGACGCTCAACTTGCTGTACGACAGCCGCATCGAAACCATTGCCGCAGTGAAAGAGAAAATGTCTACCAGCGACCTCCCCGAGACCTATAGGTTCGATCGAGTTGCTAGCCGTCGCTGTGATGATCTGTTTCGTCGCCTCCAAGGGGTCGTCGGCTAATCCGATAGTTCTGGCGAAAACATTGGTGGAACCTCCCGGTAAAGCTGCCAAGGCACATTCGGTTCCGGCCAAACCATTTGCGGCCTCGTTAAGGGTTCCATCGCCACCCAGGACTGCAACAAGGTCAGTGCCTGTAGCAGCGGCGCCGCGTGCGAGTCGGGATGCATGACCCCGGCGACTGGTCATTGCCAGTTCGACATCATGATGTTCTGCGAGCGCTGCTTGAATCAGCACTCTGGTTCTAGCCGTGACGGATGATGCTGATCCGTTGACGAGAAGCAATATCCGCACCTGACCAGTGTCGCCGATTTTTCGGTAGACAGTCGAATTGTGTGTTCAGTTACTCGATGATCGGAAATCTTGGTGAGCGCTAACTCATATTTTTCCATTTTTGATGTGGATCTGGAGAAACCTCGGGGCAGAATCAACCCATGAAGGTCGTAGTCTGCGTCAAACAGATCCCAGACCCTGCATTGCCGGGCGAGTTGGATCCCTCTACTAATTACCTCAAACGGGATGACAAGTTGATCCTTGATGAGTCGGATTCTTACGGGGTTGAAATGGCCCTCCAGCTTGCAGAGGCGGCTGGTGGTGGTGAGGTGTCGTTGGTGTCGATGGCTCCTAACGGAGAAGTCAGTGGGTTGAGAACAGCACTGGCTATGGGTGCTGAGGACGCCGTGCTTATCAGTGACGACGCCCTAGCTGGCAGCGATGCGCTTGGTACAGCCCGGGTGCTTGGGGCTGCGATATCGAGAATGTCCCCCGACCTGGTGTTGGCTGGGGTGGAGTCATCTGACGGCTACACGGGAACTGTGCCTGAAATGATCGCCGGTGTGCTTGAGATGCCATCGATTACTTTCGCTAAACAGATTGAAGTTGACGGGAACACGGTAAAGGTCCAACGTCAAACTGAAGCTGGGTACGACGATGTTGAATGTCAAACGCCTGCATTAGTTTCTGTTACTGCCGGAGTTGTCGAACCCCGATACCCATCTTTCAAAGGGATCATGGCGGCAAAGAAGAAACCCGTCGAAGAGTTGGACTTGGCGGCCCTCGGGATTGATGCGGCTGCGGTCGGACAAAGTGGAGCGCGCCAAGAAACGGTGCGAGTTACCGACGCAGAAGAACGGCAAGCGGGTGAAGTCATCGAAGATGAAGGCGACGCCCACGAAAAGATTGTTGAGTTCCTCGGCGAACTCAAGATTGTTTGAGGAGGTTGCGAATGTCTGTTGAAACCATCCTTGTGTTCGGAGAAGGCGATGAGGGAACCCCCACCGGGCTCACACTTGAATTGCTGGCAGCGGCACGTGGTCTGGCGACGAATGTAGAAGTGTTTGTCGCTGGTGACGGAGCTGCTATGGCCACGGAACTCGGAGCTCACGGAGCCTCGAAGGTATACACAACGGGATCCCTTGACGGAAAGCTCACGGGAGTTCATGCGGCGGCGGCTCTGCAGAACCACATGGAGACCGGCTCCCCCGATGCGGTTTTCTTCGGTCAAACACCTGACGGTCGTGATACCGCTGCTCGTCTTGCAGTTCGCATAGATCAACCAGTCGTCACAAATAATGTCGGTGCCTCGATAGAAGACGGAGCTTTGGTTGTTGAAGAACCGGTCTTTGGGGGTACACAAAACGTTTTCACAGCTTTCAGAAATGAAGGTCCTGCGCTGGCTCTCTTTCGCCCAAAGTCCTTCGAAGCGGAAGCTGTTGGCGGCAGTGAGGCCGAGGTTGTAACAGTCGATGCGGTCGACCCGGGTGCAGCTGGCTCAGCTGCTGTAACGGGACGCCATGTCGAAGAACGCTCAGGACCTCAACTGGACGACGCCGAAGTAGTTGTTTCAGGTGGCCGTGGTCTTGGTCAACCTGAGGCCTATGTGATGGTCGACGAGCTTGCAGGCTTACTTGGCGCAGCGTCAGGAGCGTCGCGGGCAATTGTTGATGCTGGATGGGTGCCATACTCCAAACAGGTCGGGCAGACAGGCAAGGTAGTCAAGCCAAATGTCTATGTGGCGTGTGGAATCTCAGGGGCTACCCAACATCTAGTTGGCATGAAAGGCTCAAAACACATCATTGCGATTAACAAGGATCCCGAGGCACCAATTTTTGGTGTTGCAGATCTGGGCATCGTTGGCGATGTCCACAAAGTGATCCCCGCTCTTATTGAGTCGTTGAAATCTCGGTAAAGCCCAGCCGGTAACCGACACAGACAGGTGCCCCTGCCAGGTTGTTAAATGAGTGGCCAGGGCCAACGGTACCCATCATCTTCAGGGTAGAACGGGGACTCTCTTAGCCATCGCGCCCGTTCAACTAATGCATCAATCTCATCTTGGTCAAGCCATGACGAGATTGTGGAAGCGATACCTTCAGCTAGCCGATTAACGCCACTCATTAACTCTTCTTCGATGGGCTGGTTCGCGAATTCCCAAATAACCGTCCGCAACTTGAAGTCACTTGAAAAACATAGGCCATGGTCGATTCCGTAAATGGTTCCCCATTTGGAGAGTAGACAGTGCCCTGCCTTCCTATCAGTGTTATTGGCTAATAGATCAAGTACGCAAAGCTTTCGCAGTGTCGGATGGTGCCGTACATCTTTGACCAGCGTGAAGTGATGTTGACTGAAGTCGGCATCAATGAACAATTGAACTGAGCCGGTTCCGTGGGGCCCGACCCGTTCAATGGTAGGAGGCACTACGCCCCAATCCAGTTCTTCGCTTAGTTCGTAAGCAGCAATTTCGCGTCGATGAAGCCCTCGAGGAAAATCCCACAAAGGTCTTTCACCTTTAACCGGTTTGTAGATGCCATTTACAGCTATTTCGTTGTCCTCTACCCGCACAAGAAATGTGGCATTAGAGCTGTACGGCATTTGAGCGATTACTTCTATTTGCCCGTGTCGCAAAATATTACGCGCAACGTCTAGATCTATAAAGTTCGTTGAGGTGTGCTTGCCGACATCGGCGCTGTCTTCACTCACCGATGCGTTTGTGGCCATTCTGTCGACCGAAGTCGCGGCCGTACTCGATGAGGAACAGAGCATGATCCACAAATGCTTTTGCTTGCTCAAAACTGATGTGAATGTGAGCTTCGGATGGATCATTTTGGTCTTGATCAGGTAGTTCCTGAGCTACCACCACTATTTCCCTGGACTCGTCACTAAGTCCTATGGCTAATGCCCCGACTGTCCAGACGGCATTTGGAGGTTCAACCATGTCAGCCACTCGAGCCGCCACAACTTCTCTGTCTTCAGCTTCAATGAGTTCTAGAAGATGACTGGCGAGAGACTGAACCTGCCCCTTTTCGACTTTTAATGTGAGGATTGACCCCTCTCCCTGAGCTTGCAGATAGAAAATGCGTTCCCCGGGTCCTCCGACGGTTCCCGCAACGAAGTTGTCTGGGCTTCTTATTTCGTAGTTGTCAGTCATAGTTCCCGTTCAAAAATTGTTGAGTTCGTCTAAGCAGGCGAAAGATCGCCCAGTTCACCAGTGTTGTTTACTGACAGAACGACCGGCCCATGTGCCGAATACAGAATTGCTGTGACTGAACAGGGCGATACCACTGTTCGTTGGAATAGATCGAGATGTGTTCCCATAGCGTGTGCAACTAGAGCACGGATGGGATCGGCGTGGCTAACCGCGATGACAGCTTTTCCCGGATGTCTCTTTACTAAATTGTCAATCGCTCCAGCGATTCGGGTCTGCATTTCTGGGAAAGATTCTCCATTTGGGAACCTAAAGCCTGAAGGGTATTTTTGAACCGAAGACCAAGCTTTAAGTTTCCTCAATTGACTTAACTTACGGCCAGTCCAGTCACCGACATCAAGTTCGATTAAGCCGCG
>SGYJ01000023.1 GCA_004214275.1 Acidimicrobiales bacterium
AGAAGGCCCCGGCAAAGAAGAAGGCCCCAGCAAAGAAGAAGGCCCCAGCAAAGAAGAAGGCCCCAGCAAAGAAGAAGGCCCCAGCAAAGAAGAAGGCTTAGAGCAAGGTAATCAATAGCCGGGCGCAGAGATGCTGCCCGAAATGGAACTAGCAAGCTAGGAGAAGGAAATGGCAACTACCGAAGAGATCATCGAGACAATCGGCAACATGTCGGTACTTGAGCTCGTCGAACTTAAGAAAGCTTTTGAAGAGACATTTGATGTCACAGCTGCGGCTGCTGCACCAGTCATGATGGCTGCTGCTGGTGGCGGAGATGCTGGCGGCGAAGCCGAAGAAGCCAAAGATGAGTTTGATGTCGTGCTTACAGGCGCCGGAGAAAAGAAGATTCAGGTCATCAAAGAGGTCCGCAGCCTAACCAGCCTCGGTCTCAAAGAGGCCAAGGATCTTGTCGAAGGAGCACCGAGCAACATCCTCGAAGGAGCCTCGAAAGAAGATGCCGACAAAGCCAAGGAAGCTATTGAAGCTGCCGGCGGCACGGTCGACATAAAGTAACTGCACTAATAGTTAGTGGCCGTTCAGTTTGTTGAAAGCTGTCCCGGCCGCTAGCCTGTGCGCTGTCGTGGCTCTGGTGTCGTCTTTTTTGGAAAACACTAAGAGTTCTCGCGCGCCCCTGCTTCTGACGACCGTTGCCCACGGTCGCAACTAAAAACTTCTAGGAGATCCCGTTGTCTTCTCGCGCTGCCCGCGAACGGTATTCATTCGGCAACCTCGAAGAGGTACTGCCATTACCTGATCTAATTGACGTCCAGAAAAAGTCCTTTGAACGTTTTCTTGCTATTGGACTAGCAGAAACTTTCGCTGACATAAGCCCGATAACTGATTTTACTGGGAACCTCGAACTGGAATTTGAGTTCGATAGCAACGATGAGGACCTCAAAGGCCCCCCAAAGTTCTCAGAAAAAGAATGCAAAGAGAAAGATCACACATACTCAGATCAGATCTTTGTTCGCGCTCGATTTCTAAATCGCAACACAGGCGAAATTAAAGAACAAACAGTCTTCATGGGTGATTTCCCCAAGATGACTGACAAAGGAACTTTCATCATTAACGGTACAGAGCGGGTCATCGTCAGCCAGCTCGTCAGATCGCCAGGCGTAATTTTTCAACCAGGTGAAAGATATCGGCTTCGAAATATGCAGAAGCACCAGTTAGTAACTGGGACTATTCATCCGTACCGAGGCGAATGGATCGAATTTGATGTCGAACACAAACCTGGTAAAGACGTCACCGCGGGCGCGCGTATAGCGCGTAAACGTCGACTGAGTATTTTTACAATCCTGAGAGCTCTCGGATACGACGAGGCGAGCCATCCTGGTTTCCTCGAACGGTTCGTTCAACACTTCGACTTCCTGGAGGGCCAATGGGAAGCCGAACGTGGTAAATGGGCGCGGAGCGAAGAAGATACCGCTATCGACCCGACCCAAGAAGAGGCGCTCATAGAGATATACAAAAGGGCGCGCCCAGGTGAACCGCCAACACCCGAAGCCGCGGCGAATTACTTCAACAACGCATACTTTGATGATCGTCGATACTCGTTATCTAAAGTTGGCAGATACAAGCTAAATAAAAAGCTGAGCGCGGAAATTGAAAAGCTCGAGGATCTCTTTGGTCTCAAACTAGAGCGTCCCGCAGTGGACTCGCAGGTCCTGACAAGATCAGAGGTACTGGCCGCGATCAGCTATTTACTTCACCTAGCTGACGCACAGCCCGGCTACCGCCTAGACGATCAGGACCACTTCGCGAATCGGCGAATTCGATCCGTTGGCGAACTGATACAAAATCAGGTTCGCATTGGTCTTAGCCGTATGGAACGAGTCGTCCGGGAACGGATGACCACACAAGACGTTGAGGCGATTACCCCGACGACCCTTATAAACACTCGACCTGTGACTGCCGCAATCAAGGAGTTCTTCGGAACTTCTCAGTTGTCGCAGTTTATGGATCAAGTCAATCCGCTATCTGGCTTAACGCACCGACGTCGTCTCTCGGCGCTGGGACCAGGAGGTCTTTCTAGAGAGCGTGCTGGCTTCGAAGTGCGCGATGTCCACTTCAGCCACTACGGACGTATGTGCCCAATTGAAACGCCGGAAGGGCCAAATATTGGCTTGATTGGTGGTCTAGCGACTTTTGCTCAAGTAAATGAGTTTGGCTTTATCGAATCGCCGTACCGAGTCGTTAAAAAAGGAAAAGTGACCGACGAAATAGTCTTTTTGACGGCCGACGAAGAGGAAGAATTCGTTGTAGCTCAGGCCAACGCGCCCTTAAATGCCAATAAGACATTTCAGAACCCTCGAGTTCTCGTGCGAAAAAGCCCCCAAGGCGCGAGCCTCGCTGACCTCAAGCTTCAAATGGAACGCGATACCTATTTCGCGGCGACTACCGAAATTAGTTACGTACCAGCTGACGAAGTCGACCTCATGGATGTTTCTCCGAAACAAATTGTTTCTGTGGCAACTGCGTTGATTCCATTTCTTGAACACGACGATGCAAACCGCGCCCTCATGGGAGCCAACATGCAGCGTCAGGCTGTGCCTCTGCTTCGTTCAGAGGCCGCCTATGTAGGTACTGGAATCGAAGCGCGTGCAGCAGGTGATGCAGCTGACGTCCTCCTCGCCGACGAAGATGGAGTGGTTACAGAAGTGACTGGAACCAGCATCAGCGTCGAATACAAAAAGGCAGGAGAGACAAGCCACCAACTGCTTAAGTTTGAACGCTCAAACCAAGACACGTGTATCAACCAAAAGCCCACGGTTCGTGAGGGAGACAAAGTAAAGGCCGGAGCAATTCTTGCTGACGGTCCCTCTACGGACCAAGGTGAACTAGCCCTAGGCAAGAACCTCCTTGTCGCATATATGGCTTGGGAGGGCTACAACTTCGAAGACGCGATCATCATTAGTGAGCGCCTCGTGAAAGACGATGTCCTGACGTCGATCCATATTCACGAACACGAAATCGATGCTCGCGATACGAAGTTAGGTCCCGAAGAAATCACACGAGACATTCCCAATGTGGCTGATGACGTCCTTGCCGACCTTGATGAAGATGGCGTAGTTCGCGTCGGCGCTGAGGTGGGTCCCGGCGATGTCCTTGTTGGCAAAGTAACGCCCAAAGGGGAGACCGAACTAACCCCAGAAGAGCGTTTGCTGCGCGCCATCTTTGGAGAAAAAGCACGCGAAGTTCGCGATACCTCGCTCAAGGTCCCTCACGGAGAACGCGGAGTCGTAACCGATGTCCGTCTGCTCAAACGGGAGGAGGATGAAGAGCTACCGCCAGGCGTTAATCAGCTTGTGCGTGTCTACGTTGCCCAAAAACGCAAGATCAGTGTCGGTGACAAGCTGGCAGGTCGCCATGGCAACAAAGGCGTGATCTCAAAGATCCTTCCGGTAGAAGAGATGCCGTATTTAGCTGATGGGACGCCCGTCGATATCATCCTCAGCCCTCTGGGCGTGCCAAGCCGCATGAACGTCGGCCAGGTTCTCGAGGCGCACTTGGGATACGCAGCGCGTTGGGGATGGGAAGTTGACGGTGAAGCTGTTGGTAATGAACCCACCTCCAATACGGCGCGTAAAACCCGCCCACGGACCGAACCATCGGTTTTCGTAGCAACACCAGTGTTCGACGGTGCGAGTTGGGATGAAGAAGATCGCGCCGGCGCTCATCCGACGATCCAAAAAACGCTTGAAAATCTCCGACCAGAAGCCTCATCAGGTGAACGACTGATGACCTCAGCTGGTAAGGCCGTTTTGTACAACGGCCGGACAGGGGAAGCCTATGACCAACCGATCATGGTCGGCTACAGCTACATCCTTAAGTTGGCTCACCTCGTCGATGACAAGATTCATGCCAGATCAACTGGCCCGTACTCGATGATCACCCAGCAACCACTGGGCGGCAAGGCACAATTCGGCGGACAAAGGTTCGGTGAAATGGAAGTGTGGGCTCTCGAGGCGTACGGCGCGGCCTACCTCCTGCAAGAACTCCTGACCATAAAGTCGGACGACACTTTGGGAAGAGTTCAGGTCTATGAGGCCATTGTTAAAGGAAAGAACATCCCCGAACCAGGAATTCCAGAGAGTTTCAAGGTGCTGATCAAAGAAATGCAAGCGCTTTGCTTAAACGTCGAAGTGATCTCACTGACGGGCGATGAAATTGATATGCAAGGCCTAGACGAAGATGTCTTCCGAGCCGAAGAATCATTAGGAATAGATATCAGCCGGCCCGAACGAGGGACCGACGAAGAAGACGAACTCCGGAGGCAACAATTATGACCACCGGCGCAGCAATCCTGACCCCTTCGCGAATCGAGAGCAGCAAATGATCGACGTCAATGAGTTCTCAGATATACGAATCGGCCTCGCAACTGCCGATGCCATCCGAACCTGGTCCAATGGGGAAGTCAAGAAACCCGAAACGATCAACTACAGAACCCTGAAACCTGAAAAGGACGGACTGTTCTGTGAAAAGATTTTCGGTCCCACTAAAGACTGGGAATGCGCGTGCGGAAAATACAAGCGCGTCCGTTTCAAAGGGATTATCTGCGAGCGTTGCGGTGTAGAAGTCACACGCCAAAAGGTTCGCAGAGAACGCATGGGCCACATCGAACTGGCTGCGCCAGTCGTTCACATTTGGTACTTACGAGGTACCAGAAGCTGGCTCGCCTACCTCCTTACCGGGTTAGAAATTCGTGAAGAGCTGAAAGCGAAACAACTAGAACGTGTCATTTACTTCGCAGCGAACCTTGTCACGTGGGTCGACGATGATAAACGGCATGAAGATTTGCCGCGCCTCGAACTGGAAATGCGCGAAGAACTCGATGTGATCCGGGAAGAATTTGACGACGAAATTGCAGAACGCCTCAAAGAACTTGAAGAAGAGATAACTCAACTTGAGGCTGAAGGTCTAAAAGAAAAAGATCTAAAGGCTCGCCGTCGAGACGCAGACCGAGATATTGAAGCGCTCAAAACAGAGTGCGATACCGAACTAGAAACCGTGGAGCGCGCTTTCGACGAATTCCGCGACCTGCATGGTCGAAAAATCATCGAAGATGAACTCTTATGGCGCGAATTAGAAGATCGCTACGGTGATTACTTCGAAGGTGGCATGGGAGCTGAAGCCATAGCTCAACTGATGGAACGCATCGATTTCGACGATGAAGAACTCCTGTTACGGGAAGCAATTGAAGCGGCTGACGGTCGCCGTCCATTGTCAGCTCAAAGAAAACAAAAAGCGATCAAACGACTCAAGATTTTGAGCGCGTTTAACCGCAGAAATCCCAATGACAAGCGGATCAATGACCCACGAGCCATGATTCTTGACGCTGTCCCGGTCATTCCTCCCGACCTGCGACCAATGGTGCAACTCGACGGTGGTCGTTTCGCAACCTCAGACCTCAATGATTTGTATCGCCGTGTTATCAACCGGAACAACCGTCTGAAACGGCTTCTTGACCTTGGGGCACCAGAAATTATTGTCAATAATGAAAAGAGAATGCTCCAAGAAGCAGTCGACGCTCTGTTTGACAACGGGCGTCGCGGACGTCCAGTTACGGGCCCCGGTAATCGTCCTTTGAAGTCTCTATCCGACATGCTGAAAGGCAAACAGGGACGCTTCCGCCAGAATCTCCTAGGTAAACGAGTGGACTACTCCGGACGGTCGGTGATCGTTGTAGGCCCGACTCTCAAACTTCACCAATGCGGGCTCCCAAAGTTGATGGCACTGGAGTTATTCAAACCTTTCGTGATGAAGAGGCTCGATGACTTAGACCTGGCGCCGAACATTAAATCTGCGAAGCGAATGGTGGAACGTCGCAAGTCAGAAGTCTGGGATGTCCTTGAAGAAGTCATCAAAGAACACCCTGTTTTGCTCAATCGGGCGCCGACGCTTCACCGCCTAGGCATCCAAGCATTCGAGCCGATCTTGGTTGAAGGCAAAGCTATCCAAATACATCCACTGGTCTGTGCAGCATTCAACGCCGATTTCGATGGCGACCAAATGGCAGTCCATCTGCCTCTGTCCTCTGAAGCTCAAGCAGAAGCAAGAGTGTTGATGCTGTCGGCAAATAACATCTTGTCGCCGGCCGATGGCCGACCGATGACTGTGCCGAGTCAAGACATGATCATTGGCGGCTATTACCTCACGCAAATTGATGAAGATGATGGAAAAGATCAACCAGTTTTCAAGCATTTCCACGAAATTGAACGTGCACTTTCTCTAGGCCGGATTGAACTCCATCGACCAATAATTTGGCGAACAGATGAACTCGCACTCGAAGACGGCGGCCATCAGAGCACAACCCCAGGTCGAGTGCTGTTTAACAAGGCATTGCCCGAAGGGTTCCCGTACGTCAACAGGCCGGTCAAGAAGAGTGACATGGGAGATATCGTCGGCGATCTGTCCGACGGGTGGCCTACCAATGAAGTAGCTGCCACTTTGGACCGGATCAAAGACTTGACATACGAATATGCAACGAAGTCAGGGCTGACGATCTCCATTGACGACGTGCGTACCCCACCCGACAAAGCAGAAATTCTAGAACGTCACGAGTCAGAAGCAGAGCGTGTAGAGAACCAGTTCCGGCGAGGCATCATCACAGATGGTGAAAGACGCCAAAAAGAAGTTGAAATTTGGACTCAAGCGACAGAAGACGTCCGTAAATCGTTAGAGCGCGAACTAGAAGCTGATCCGTATAACCCAATCGACATGATGGTCGGGTCAGGGGCTCGCGGCAACATGATGCAGGTCCGCCAAATTGCTGCGATTCGCGGTCTTGTGGCGAACCCTCGCGGTGACATTATCCCTCGACCGATCAAATCGTCGTATCGAGAGGGTCTAGCGATGTTGGAGTACTTCATCTCGACCCCTGGAGCTCGAAAGGGACTTGTTGATACAGCGTTGCGAACAGCTGACTCTGGTTATCTCACGCGACGACTCGTAGACGTTGCGCAGGAACTCATCATTAATGAGGAAGACCCGTTCGAACGGTCCGGACCGGTACTAGGCCTATGGCTCGAAGACATAGGCCCGGACAGCGCTGACAAACGTACCTATTTGGAAACACGTCTGTTCAGTCGCTGTTTAGCTCAAGACGTAGAACTCACTGACGGAGTTATCGAAGCGGGAACGCTTGTTGGCGACGAAGAACTAGCCACTTTGCGCGACGATCCAAAAGTCACACGGGTACAGGTACTGTCTCCCTTGACCGATAACTCCGAGTTCGGCGTCGCCGCTAAGGCCTACGGTGGTTCGTTAGCCACCAGACAGATGATTGAAGTCGGTGAAGCCGTCGGCGTTATCGCTGCTCAATCAATTGGTGAACCAGGAACACAGCTGACGATGAGAACCTTCCACACGGGAGGCGTCGCTGGTAGTGACATCGCCGGCGGTCTGCCACGCGTAGTTGAACTATTCGAAGCACGAACGCCTAAAGGTAAAGCGACGTTGGCTACTCGAACAGGTGTTGTTCGAATCGGCGACGACGATGGCCGCGGACGCGAGATCGTCGTCGTTGGAGACGACGGAGAAGAAGAAACGCACACTGTCGCTACTATCGCTCGTCTTGCAGTCGTAGATGGGCAAGAAATAAAGGCGGGAGATCCGTTAGTTGACGGACCGCGCGACCCCAAAGAGCTGCTAGATATTCGGGGCGTTCGTGAGACTCAGCAATACTTGGTTGAGGAAGTCCAAAAGGTATATCGAGAACAAGGTGTATCGATCCACGACAAGCACATTGAACTCATCATTAGACAAATGACTCGACGGGTCTTGGTTGGAGAACCGGGTGAATCTGTGTTCCTACCAGGAGAACAAGTTGACCAACGTGTCTACGCCGAAGTGAACCGCAACCTTGTCCAAGAAGGACAACGCCCAGCTGAGGCTCGGCCGGTCATAATGGGGATCACCAAGGCTTCACTTGCTACAGACTCATGGCTCTCAGCGGCTTCTTTCCAAGAGACGACGCGTGTACTCACCGAAGCCGCAATCGAGTCACGACGTGATGATTTGAAAGGCCTGAAAGAGAACATCATCATCGGTAAATTGATTCCGGCGGGAACAGGGCAAGGCCAATATCGAAATATAGATACGACCGCCCCGGACTATGAGCCAATGGAATTCTTCACCTCAGATGAAGATCTTGATCCTGCTGAGTGGTTAGCCACCATAGGAAGTGAAGAAGGCGCAGGCGGCGTCGAACTAGGTGACGCAGGATAGTTAAGCGTCACATGAGACTTGTTATCGCGAGCACCTTGTTGGTGCTGCTTCTTGGTGCGTCAAGTTGCACTAGGGCGACACAAGATTCTCAATTTGGCGCTTCAAACACTATTTCTTCTGCTCCCGGCCGCTCTTTAGGTGCAGCCCAACTTCTTGAAACCCTGCAGTGGCCGCAGGGGTATAAGGCATTAAGCCTTTCAGCTAGCGCAGAGAACCAACTGCAACGAATTATTTTTGACGACGTCGAAATAGCTGCCTCCGTAAGAGACGTTGCTGCCACTGGATTGTCACTCAATGGGCAACCAATAGGAGCACTAATGCTGATCGGCGTCGCGGACCCCGTGATCGGCAATATGAGTTTCGTTGAGGGTCTAGAGTCAGCAGCGCTCAGCGAATCAGAGACCGCTCATTGGGGTCCAATGACAGGATCCATAATGAAATCCGATGGACAGTTCTGGGGTGTACTGCCCCTCAGTTCGGTGGTAGCTGTGGCCGTCACCGTTGAAAGAGCCCACCTAAATGAGGTGATGACATCGCTAGTCCGAGCGGTTACTCGACCATAGGATTGGCCACAAGCTACCCGGAGACCCAAAATCCTAGATAAATCTGGCTCTGTGGGGTGCTTCGAGGTTGCCTCTCCCTTACGCGACTCGTAGCATTATCAATCGGTCTTCTTCCGGCCCCGATAGCTATTTCATGCCGAGTAGACCAACTGCAACCCTTAAAACATGTTGCCTAATCAGAGGAATTTGGTGCCCACAATCCAGCAACTGGTCCGAAACGGCCGGAAATCAAAACCAACCAAGGCTAAGACCCCAGCCCTCAAGGGTTCCCCTCAACGTCGAGGGGTATGTACACGTGTCTACACACACACCCCGAAGAAACCGAACTCTGCTCTACGAAAAGTTGCTCGTGTTCGGTTGACCAGTGGTATTGAAGTAACTGCGTATATTCCAGGAGAAGGACACAACCTTCAAGAACACAGCATTGTGTTGGTACGCGGAGGACGTGTAAAAGATCTCCCTGGCGTTCGCTACAAAGTAGTTCGCGGTTCGCTGGATGCCTCTGGTGTATCTGCTCGTCGTCAAGCCCGTTCGCGATACGGCGCAAAGAAGGAGAGCTGAGATGCCTCGTCGCGGCGCTGCCCCCAGACGCGAACTTGCAGCGGATCCGGTTTACGATTCGACACTTGTCACCCAAGTAATTAACAAAGTTCTGCAACGCGGTAAACGCGCTACAGCGGAACGCATTGTCTACGACGCACTTGACATGGTTTCTGAAAAAACCGGAGGCGAAGCTCTGGATGTCCTAAAACGTGCCGTAGATAACACCAAACCCCAGTTGGAAGTGAAGAGTCGAAGGGTTGGCGGCGCCACCTATCAGGTCCCAGTCGAAGTTCGCCCTCGGCGCGCCAACACCTTGGCTATTCGATGGATCGTCGATTACTCACGCGAACGACGCGAACGCACAATGGCCGAACGACTAGCAAACGAAGTCCTTGATGCATCGAACGGCACTGGCTCTGCAACCAAACGCCGTGAAGACACACACCGAATGGCAGAAGCTAACAAAGCTTTCGCCCATTACAGGTGGTAACAAAACAGCTGCCAGTCACCCCCAAACGCCCCTTGAACCGGCACACTAGATATAGGAAGTGCTCCGGAGGAGCGCTCACAAGTTTTCCCCCTAAGAACACCTAACCCCTGACCCCAAAGAAGACCGAGGCAGACACCCCATGCCACGCAATCAGCCCCTTGACCGCGTTCGAAATATAGGCATCATGGCCCACATTGATGCTGGGAAAACCACTACCACGGAGCGGATCCTCTATTACACCGGAGTGAACTACAAGATTGGTGAAGTCCACGATGGTGCAGCGACCATGGACTGGATGGAGCAGGAACAAGAACGAGGGATAACCATTACCTCGGCTGCCACAACCTGCATGTGGAACGACCACGTAATCAATATCATCGACACTCCAGGGCACGTGGACTTCACAGTCGAAGTTGAACGTTCGCTGCGCGTTCTCGACGGCGCCGTGGCCGTGTTCGATGGGGTAGCGGGAGTGGAGCCTCAAACCGAGACCGTATGGCGACAAGCTGACAAATATGGCGTCCCACGGATGTGCTTCATAAACAAACTTGATCGAACTGGCGCGTCTTTCCACGACTCCCTAGCAAGCATCGTTGATCGCCTAGATGCCAACGTCGCGGTCCTGCAGCTCCCCATTGGAATCGAAGCAGACTTTGCAGGTGTCGTTGACCTCGTGGCCATGAACGCCATCGTCTGGCAGGGTGAAGACCTCGGAGCAAGTTACGACATTGTTGAAATCCCTGATGACTTACAAAGTGAAGCCCAGGAATATCGTTCAAAACTTCTTGAAGTACTCGCAGACGTTGACGAAGACATCATGATGGCCTATCTCGAAGGAGAGGACGTCGACGAAGAAACACTCCATAGCGCTATCCGTAGAGGAACTATTGGAAACCAAATAGTTCCTGTCCTTACAGGAACCGCCTTTAAGAACAAAGGGGTCCAGCCACTACTAGACGCTGTGACCCGATACCTTCCGTCCCCGCTAGACATTCCAGCCATTGATGGCACCACACTCAACGGCGAAGAAACCCTGGAACGTCAACCCCACGATGAGGAGCCATTCTCGGCTCTGGCCTTCAAGATCATGACTGACCCTCATGTAGGAAAACTTGTCTATTTCAGGGTTTATAGCGGCAGCCTCGAAAAAGGCGGCCAAGTCCTCAACACAACCACCGGAAACAAAGAACGCATCGGCCGTATTCTCCAGATGCACGCTAATAACCGGGAAGATCGTGACGATATTCAAGCAGGCGACATTGTCGCCGGGATTGGGCTAAAGAACACGAGAACCGGAGACACCTTGTGTGCGCCCGACAAACCCATCGTCCTAGAACAGCTCACGTTCCCAGAACCCGTAGTGCACGTCGCAGTAGAGCCACGTTCAAAGGGCGACCAAGACAAGCTAGGCAAGGCCCTCTCAGCTTTATCCGAAGAAGACCCAACGTTCAGGGTTAAGACCGATGAGGAAACAGGCCAGACGGTTATCTCAGGTATGGGCGAACTTCACCTTGAAGTGTTAGTCGACCGAATGCTCCGAGAATTCCGAGTCGACGCGACAATCGGTAAGCCGCAGGTTGCCTACCGAGAAACCATCACCAAAGCAGTCGAGAAGTTCGAATACCGACACATCAAACAAAGTGGTGGATCAGGCCAATACGCGGTTGTTGTCATCAACCTGGAACCAAGCGACGCTGGCGAAGGGTACGTCTTTGACGACACCATTAAAGGTGGTGTCATACCTCGCGAATACATCAGTTCAGTAGATGCTGGCCTGCGGTCTTCAATGGATAACGGACCCCTAGCAGGGTTCCCGATGGTGGACGTGAAAGTCTCACTCATCGATGGGTCAACTCACGACGTTGACTCATCAGAAATGGCATTCAAGATTGCGGGAACCATGGCGATGCGTGAAGCCGCTCGGGCTGCAGGACCAGTGCTGCTTGAGCCGGTCATGTCTGTCGAAGTAGTTACTCCAGAGGACTATATGGGCGATGTAATTGGAGATTTAAATGCGCGCAGGGGCCGAGTTGGCCAAATGGAAAATCGCGGAACTGCACAAGTAATTGACGCCGAAGTGCCATTATCGGAGATGTTCGGTTACGCTAACGACCTGCGTTCACGTACTCAGGGTCGGGCCACCTACTCGATGCAGTTCGAGAACTACCAGCAAGTTCCACCAAGTATCGCCGAAGACATCGTGAAACGAATCCGCGGCGAATAAATATCACAACCAAATATCGATCTAAAGAAAATAGGAAGACACCGGAGAGAAATCATGTCCAAGGAGAAGTTTGAACGGACGAAGCCGCATGTGAATGTGGGAACGATGGGTCATATTGACCATGGCAAGACCACGTTGACTGCTGCTATCACCAAGGTTTTAGCTGAGTCCTCGGGTGGCGAAGCGACAGCGTTCGAAGATATTGATAAGGCACCGGAGGAGAGGGAGCGTGGTATCACGATCTCGATTTCTCACGTTGAGTATGAGACGGAAAACCGTCACTACGCCCACGTCGACATGCCTGGTCACGCTGACTACATCAAGAACATGATCACTGGTGCTGCTCAGGTTGACGGCGCGATTCTCGTTGTGTCTGCTGCCGATGGCCCCATGCCTCAAACACGTGAGCACGTGTTGTTGGCTCGCCAGGTCGGTGTCCCCTACATCGTGGTCGCCTTGAACAAGGTTGACATGGTTGACGATGAAGAATTGTTGGAACTGGTGGAACTTGAGGTTCGTGAGTTACTCAGCGAATACGAGTTCCCTGGTGATGATGTCCCAGTGGTGCAGGTCTCTGCTTTGGGCGCTTTAGAAGGTGCCGATGGAGCTGCTGAAAAGATTCTGGAGCTCATGACAGCTGTTGATGAGGCTGTTCCTGAACCTGATCGCGACAATGACAAGCCCTTCCTGATGCCAGTTGAGGATGTTTTCTCTATTACGGGTCGAGGCACAGTGGTTACCGGCAAGATCGAGACTGGTGTCTGTAACACCGGTGAAGAGATCGAAATTGTTGGTATTCGTGACACTCAGAGCACCACGATCACAGGCGTCGAAATGTTCCGCAAGATCCTTGATGAAGGTCAAGCTGGCGACAATGTTGGGCTGCTATTACGAGGTCTGGATAAGGAAGACGTCGAACGTGGCCAGGTTTGCTGCGCCAAGGGGTCTATTACTCCCCATACTAAGTTTGAAGCGCAGGTCTATATCTTGACTAAAGAAGAAGGCGGCCGCCATAAGCCGTTCTTCTCGAACTATCGGCCGCAGTTCTATTTCCGGACGACTGATATCACCGGAATGGTTGAACTACCTTCAGGTACCGAAATGTGCATGCCTGGCGACAACACTGACATGACTGTTGAGTTGATCAACCCGATCGCTATGGATGATGGTCTACGGTTTGCTATCCGTGAGGGTGGCCGCACAGTCGGTGCAGGTCGAGTCACCAAAATCCTCGAATAACGACAATGGCTGCTTCACAAAAGATCCGTATCCGTCTAAAGGCGTACGACCACGACATCGTGGACCAAAGTACTCAGAAAATTGTTGAGACCGTTCTTCGGACTCAAGCCAATATCAAAGGCCCAGTGCCTTTGCCTACTGAAAAACACAGGTACACCGTCGTTCGATCACCTCATAAAGATAAGGACTCTCGAGAGCATTTCGAGATGCGGATTCACAAGCGGCTTATTGACATAGTTGAGCCGTCTCCGAAAACGGTTGACTCGCTGCAACGGCTCGAATTACCAGCCGGTGTCGATATCGAGATAAAAATCCAACAGAACTAGCAGTGATGCATACATCGGGGTGGTGATTGGGCCATAGCCCCGGTATCGTTTACTCCCCGTGTGTCTGAGTTTTAGATACACGAATCGACGTCCGGCAAGGCCGGCCTTAGGGTCGGAACCGGTCGGCACAACCTAATTCTCGCTCCGCCGGCTTTGCCGAGCGGAGCGTTCGCGTGAACGGCGGCCAACCGGCCCCATTTGGAAGAGGAAGACATCCGACATGGCGAATAAGGCGATCGTCGCCACAAAAGTGGGTATGACCCAACTGTGGGATGACGACAACCGGGTTGTGCCCGTCACCATGTTGCAGGTTGAGCCATGCCGCGTAGTCCAGGTAAAGACTGATGAACGCGATGGTTACACAGCGGTCCAAGTCACTTTTGGTCAACGCGACGCTGCGAAGCTGAGCAAACCCGAAGCCGGTCATTTCGAGACAGCAGGTGTCGAGCCGGGACAACGTCTAGTTGAACTACGTATCGACGACGTGAGTGAAATTGAAATCGGCCAAGAACTAGCAGCTGACGTGCTTGAAGCAGGCGAAAAAGTAGACGTAACTGCTGTGTCAAAGGGCAAGGGATTTGCTGGCGTTATGAAGCGTCATAATTTCAGCGGCCAAAAAGCGAGTCATGGAACTCATAGAGTCCACAGAGCCCCAGGTGCCATTGGCGCCTGCGCAACTCCGTCTCGTGTGTTTAAAGGGCAGAAAATGCCTGGTCGGATGGGCGCCGAAAAGGTGACCACCCTCAACCTCACAGTGGTTGAGGCCGACGCAGAACGAGAACTCCTGCTGATCCGTGGATCGGTTCCGGGCCCCAAAGGGGGCGTCGTGGTGGTTCGTGACGCGGTGAGGGGTTAAATAATGGCAACAACTTTGGACCTCAGAACCCAAGATGGTGGAACCGCAGGTACCGTCACCCTTGATGATGCCGTCTTTGGTATCGAGCCCAACATGGCTGTTCTCCACCAGGTCGTAACTGCCCAGCTGGCTGCCAAGAGAAGCGGAAGCGCCAACACTAAGACCCGTGCGGAGGTAAAGGGCGGTGGCGCCAAGCCATACCGCCAAAAGGGCACCGGCCGAGCTCGACAAGGGTCAATTCGCGCCCCGCAGTTCACAGGCGGCGGAATTGTTCATGGGCCGAAGCCGAGAAGCTTCCGCAAAAAAGTAAATAAGAAAATGAACCGACTTGCGTTGTGTTCAGCGCTAAGTGACCGAGCTCAAAGTGAACGTGTAGTTGTGGTCGACCAGTGGCAATTCGAAACACCCAAAACCAAAGATGCTCTGACTGCTCTCGAGAACCTTGATCTTGAAGGAAAGGTGATGATGGTGGTCGCGGCTAGCGACGATACGACCATTCGGAGTTTCAGAAATCTACCGTCGGTGCAACTTGTACAAGCTGCAGAACTTAACGCGTATGACGTGCTTTGTTCCGACTGGCTTGTGTTCACTGCCGAGACTCTTCCAGGGGCAAATTCATGAAAGACCCACGCGACGTTGTGATTGCGCCCATTGTTTCTGAGAAGTCCTACGAACAACTAGAACAAAATATCTACGTATTTCAAGTCCACACGTCAGCTTCGAAGCCAGAAATTCGCCAAGCCGTGGAATCGATTTTTGATGTGACCGTCACGAAGGTCAACACGCTCAACCGCAAAGGCAAAGTTCGCCGCAACCGACGCGACAACACGTTGGGGAAACGAGCTGATACCAAGCGGGCCATTGTCACTCTCGCTGAGGGCGACTCGATCCAGATCTTCGAGACATAGCTATGGGAATTCGCGTACGTAAGCCGTCCAGTCCAGGTAGACGTTTTCAGACGGTCTCCGATTTCAGCGAGATCACTACAACCAGCCCGGAAAAATCGCTGCTCGCCAAGAAACATTCGACAGGTGGTCGAAATAACAACGGTAGGAAAACGTCACGCCACCGCGGTGGTGGTCACAAGCAGCGTTACCGAATAATCGATTTCAAGCGCAATAAAGACGGAGTTCCAGCGACCGTCGCGACTATCGAATATGACCCAAACCGAAACTGTCGTATCGCACTTCTCCACTACCACGACGGAGAGAAGTCTTACATCTTGGCACCCGCCGGACTTGAGGTAGGAGACAAGCTCGAAAACGGTCAGCATGCTGAAGTCCGAGTGGGCAACGCCCTGCCTCTGCGCTACATGCCAGTAGGAACCACTATCCACAACATCGAACTGAAACCAGGAGCTGGCGGCCAGATGGCGCGCTCAGCTGGCGCTGGTGTGCAACTCGTCGCTAAAGAAGGTGCACACGCAACGCTGCGCTTACCAAGCACAGAAATGCGCCGTGTTCCCATCGACTGTCGCGCGACAGTCGGCTCGGTGGGCAACGCCGAAGCAGACCTAATCAAGATCGGTAAAGCCGGACGTAACCGCTGGAAAGGTGTGCGACCACAAACTCGCGGTGTCGCAATGAACCCGGTGGACCATCCCCTCGGTGGCGGTGAAGGAAAAACCTCCGGTGGTCGTCACCCAGTATCCCCCTGGGGCAAACCAGAAGGCCGTACCCGCAAGAAGAACAACAAATCGAACGACATGATCATTCGTCGTCGCCGTACCCGCGGATCGCGGAGGTAACTAATGCCACGTAGCTTGAAAAAAGGCGCTTTTGTAGATGACCATCTACTCAAGAAAGTTGATGCGCTCAACGAAAGCGGTGAGAAACAAGTCGTCAAGACCTGGAGCCGCCGCTCCACGATTATCCCTGAAATGATTGGCCACACGATTGCCGTCCATGATGGCCGTAAACATGTTCCCGTCTACATCACCGAGGCGATGGTGGGACACAAGTTGGGTGAATTCTCACCTTCCCGAACCTTCAAGTTTCATGCAGGGCAAGAACGAGGGGGCAGCTGATGAGTGGTCTGATTGACCTCGACGCAGTCGCTGGAGCGCGTTCGACCCACAAATTCGCCCGTCTTTCAGCGTCAAAGGCCAGGGTTGTTCTGGACCTCATTCGCGACGACGACCTAGAGCAAGCACGAGAAGAATTGCAATTCTGTGATCGGGGCGCCGCAACGGTAATTTCCAAAGTTTTGGAGAGTGCTGTTTCGAACGCAGAAAATAACGAAAATTTGTCTGCAGACGAACTGTATGTGGCGGAATGCTGGGCAGACGAAGGACCCACATTGAAGCGATGGCGTCCCCGTGCCCGTGGCCGCGCCACCCGTATTAACAAACGAACCTGCCATATCACTGTGGTAGTCGCCCAGCTCTCCGAAGATGAACTTGAGATGCGAGCAGCGAGTCTGGCCGCCTCAGGACGCCGTAGTGCTGATCAAGACCGAGCGGCGCGTGTTGCAGCAAGCAAGGACACTGAAGAAGAAACAGAAGCCGTTGCAGATGAGTCCGTTGAAGAAGACGGAGACACACCTGACAGTTCCGTGGAAGCTGAAGTAGTTAGCGAAGAGACTGAGTCTTCCGACTCAGAACCTGAAAATGCTGAAGAAACAGAAACTGATACGGCTGAACTTGAATCAACAGAAGACACCGAACCGACTGACGAAGATGAGAAGGAGGCCTGATCATGGGTCAGAAAGTTAACCCGTACGGCTTCCGACTTGGAATTACCACGGACTGGAAATCTCGCTGGTACGCAGATAAGGATTATCAGGACTACATCATTGAAGATTGGGAGATCCGCAACTTCCTGCAGACTGAACTTCCGCATGCCGCTATCAGCCGAATTGAAGTGGAACGAACCCGCGATCGGTTGCGAATAGACGTCCACACAGCTCGACCAGGAATTGTGATTGGGCGCCGCGGAGCCGAGGCAGACCGACTTCGAGAAGGTCTCACCAAGATCTCAGGTAACCCAAAGGTTCAACTGAATATTCAAGAGATTAAACAACCTGAACTTGATGCAGCGTTGATCGCTCAAGGTGTCGCAGACCAACTTGCCGGCCGCGTGGCCTTTCGCCGTGCGATGAAACGCGCTGTACAAAACGCCCAAAAGGCGGGAGCGCTAGGAATTCGGGTTCAATGCTCAGGACGCCTCGGTGGTTCAGAAATGGCCCGAACCGAGTGGTACCGCGAAGGCAGGGTCCCACTCCACACTCTGAGAGCCGACATCGACTATGGCTTCCGTGAAGCACGCACAACTGCTGGACGAATCGGGGTCAAAGTGTGGTTATACAAAGGCGACATTCTGCCCTACAAGGTGTCCGCTGACGAACGGATAAGCCGAGAAGCAGCGATGGCAGTGGGCGAAACTTCAGGCTCTGTTGAACAAAGCGGCCCTGTCGTCTCCTCGGGTGGACGTAGGCCAGATGCACCCGCAGACGAAATCGAAGAGCCAGCCCCCCTCGTCAAGGAAGCTGATCCTGAGTTTGAAAAACTCCTAGAAGAAGAAGAGCAGATCGAACGCGCAACACGCGAACAAAGTCAAACGCCCAACTTCAGGCCGGGAGACGACTGACATGTTGATGCCCCGGAAAGTAAAGCACCGCAAAACCCATCGAGGCCGAACAAAAGGTCGAGCTAAAGGTGGAACCACTATCAACTTCGGTGACTTCGGCATTCAAGCCCTAGAGCCAGGATGGATAACAGCGCGACAGATTGAAGCTGCCCGTATCGCTATGACTCGACACGTGAAGCGTGGCGGGAAAGTCTGGATCAACGTCTTTCCTGACAAACCAGTAACTGCGAAACCTGCAGAAACTCGAATGGGATCAGGTAAAGGAAACCCAGAACGCTGGGTGGCCGTAGTAAAGCCAGGAAGAGTCATGTTTGAGCTAGGCGGGGTTGACGCCGCCCTCGCTCACGAAGCCCTTAACCGCGCCATCCAAAAGCTCCCGATCAAGGCACGCGTCATGAGCCGCGAGGAGGCAATCTAATGGCAGCCGCAGCAACACTTCGTGAACTTGCCGATGACCAACTAATTGACCAAATAGGCGAGCTAAAGCAAGAACTGTTCAACTTGCGTTTCCAATTCGCCACAGGCCAACTAGAAAATCCGGCTCGAATGTCTCAAGTTAAGCGAGATATCGCCCGTATAAACACTGTTCTTAGAGAACGCGAAATTGCTGCCGCCGAGGCGGCAACAGTGGAGGAAAATTCATGACTGATACACAAGTCACCTCACAAGAACGCAACGGACGAAAAATCCGGGAAGGGTTAGTCGTTTCCACAGCAATGGAAAAGACCATCGTCGTTGCAGTGACCGAACGCGTTCGCCATGCCCGCTATTTCAAAACAGTTCAACAGACCAAGAAGCTCTACGTACACGACGAGCAAAACGATGCCCGCGCAGGCGACAGAGTTCGAGTTATGGAAACTCGACCCCTGTCAAAGAAAAAGCGATGGCGGCTCGTTGAAATCGTCGAGCGAGCTCGTTGATTCCGGAGTCGATGCAGTGATCCAGCAAGAATCCCGACTTAAAGTCGCCGATAATTCAGGCGCCAGAGAAGTCTTATGCATTCGCGTACTAGGAGGCACAGGCCGACGATACGCGTCAATTGGTGATGTCTTTGTCGCCACCGTCAAAGACGCTATCCCTGGGGCCGGCGTCAAAAAAGGCGAAGTAGTTCGATGTGTGGTCGTGCGGACACGTAAAGAACGTCGCCGACCAGACGGCAGCTATATCCGATTTGATGAAAACGCAGCTGTTCTAATTGACGAAAATCGACAACCTCGAGGCACTCGTATCTTTGGCCCGGTAGGTCGCGAACTCCGAGATCATCGGTTCATGCGAATTGTTTCCCTAGCGCCGGAGGTCCTGTGATGAAAATCAAAAAAGGTGATCTCATCCGAGTCCTTTCCGGTAAAGACAAAGGGACCGAGGGGCATGTAATGGCAGTCAACTCTGAAAGCGGTCGTATCACCGTCGAAGGAGTCCACACAGGCCGAAAACACCAACCACCGACACAGACCAACGATCAAGGTGGAATCATTGATATTGCATTGACGATTAATGCATCCAACGTCGCCGTTGTGTGCCCAAAAACGGGCGAAGCTGGACGCGTTGGATATCGGATCGAAGGTGACGCCAAAGTGCGATACCACAAGAAATCAGGGGAGGAACTGTCGTGAACGCGACACTGATGGAACCCCGCATGAAAGTTCTCTATCGAGAAACTCTTCGAGATCAACTACAAAATCAGCTAGGTCTTGACAACGTCATGCAAGTACCCAAACTCAGCAAAATTTCTGTGAACTCAGGTGTCGGGGATGCGCTGGTCAACCGAGCTTTTCTGGATAGTGCCGTAGAGGATCTAACAAAGATCACTGGCCAAAAACCAGCGATAACCCGAGCGAAACAATCAATCGCCGGTTTCAAACTTCGAGAAGGAAACGCCATAGGCGCGAAAGTGACTCTTCGAAACAACAGGATGTGGGAGTTCTACGACCGACTCGTGAGTCTCGCTATTCCCAGAATCCGCGACTTCCGAGGACTATCACCCCGTTCCTTTGATGGACATGGCAATTACACATTTGGAGTTACCGAACAATTGATTTTCCCAGAAATTAGTTATGACTCAGTTAACAAAATCCGAGGCATGGATATCACACTCGTGACATCAGCCACTACCGACGAACATGGCCGAGCGCTTCTAACAGCGCTCGGATTTCCGTTCCGCACTGAAGGGCAGAACTGATGGCCAAGAAGGCTCTTCGTAATAAACAGCAACGTACCCCCAAGTTCAAGGTCCGCGGATACACACGCTGTCGCCGCTGTGGTCGACCGCGGTCCGTGTACCGCAAATTCGGACTGTGTCGCGTATGTCTCCGCGCAATGGTCCACGCCGGAGAAATTCCGGGCGTAACTAAGGCGAGCTGGTGAGGGGAGGACCACAATGACAATGACTGACCCAATAGCTGACCTGCTTACCCGGGTACGGAATGCACACCAGGGATACAAAGACCAGGTAGATATGCCGTCCTCAAAACTCAAGGAATCCCTCGCTGCGATTCTCAAATCAGAGGGCTATATCGCTGATTACCAAATTGCCGAAGCCGCTGATCGGCCAGGGCAGACCTTGACCATTCAGTTGAAGTACACCCCTGACCGGAGCCGCACTATTTCCGGATTGAAGCGAATCTCAAAACCAGGTCTTCGGGTGTACACCAAGTCCGACAGTGTCCCAAGAGTCCTGGGAGGGCTCGGTATCGCCGTTTTATCAACCAGTAAAGGTCTAATGACCGACAGAGAAGCACGTCGCAACCACATCGGTGGCGAAATTCTCTGTTACGTCTGGTAGGAGCTAAGCATGTCGAGAGTAGGCAACGCACCCATCACCATCCCGGACGGACTTTCTGTCGAAGTTTCAGCTGGCACAGTCAAAGTTTCGGGAAGTCAAGGCGAACTCAGCAAAGAGATGCCAGAAGGCATCGAAGTTCAAGTTCAAGAATCCGTAGTAACTGTCAGTCGAAACGATGACAGTCGCCAACAGCGTTCCCTTCACGGTCTAGCTCGGGCACTTGTCAACAACATGGTTGAGGGTGTCTCTAATGGCTTTATGAAGGAACTCACCATTGTTGGTGTCGGGTACAGGGCTCAAGCAAAGGGCAACAACGCATTGGAGTTAGCCCTCGGTTTCAGTCACTCAGTCAACGTAGAAGCCCCAGACGGCATTACTTTCGAAGTACCTGAACCGACGATCATCAAAGTCTCAGGTATTGACAAACAACTTGTCGGACAAGTCGCTGCCGATATTCGTGCCCTGAAAAAACCTGAACCCTACAAGGGCAAAGGGATCAGGTATGTCGATGAGTACGTAATTCGCAAAGCTGGCAAGGCCGCAAAGTAGGTATTGAAATGACATCACGCAGCGCACAACGCCAACGCCGGCAGCGCCGAGTTCGCAAAAAGGTCACCGGAACCACCAGCCGACCTCGGCTAAGTGTCTTCAGATCTAACCGGCATATCTCGGCTCAAATCATTGACGATGAGAACGGCCGCACCGTTGCAGCCGCCTCGACCTCCGAAGTCGAGTTACGAGGTGCTACGACTAGCAATAAAGAAGCTGCAGGCAAAGTAGGCGGTCTGCTTGCTGAGCGAGCTCAGGCAGCTGGTATTGAATCCGTGGTTTTCGACCGCGGCGGAAACAAGTATCACGGCCGTGTAGCGGCCCTCGCCGACGCAGCCCGCGACGCCGGCTTGAAGTTCTAGGAGCTGATCATGACTGATGCCAACAACAATCAAAATCGCCGTAACGACGATCGAGGCAATCGCCGTCGAGACGACCGTCGCCGAGATGACAACCCGCGAAACAGTGGAGATGACGGGCTGCGTGAATCACGTGTGATCGACATTAACCGCGTAGCCAAGGTAGTGAAAGGCGGTCGACGGTTCTCGTTCACAGCGCTTGTGGTTATCGGCGACGGAGCCGGCCAAGTTGGTCTCGGATATGGCAAAGCAAAAGAGGTTCCTCTCGCGATCCAAAAAGGGACCGAGGAAGCCAAGAAGAACTTATTCCGCGTACCGCTCGCAGGATCAACAATCGTTCACCCCATTCTCGGTGAAATGGGAGCAGGGCGTGTCCTGCTGAAACCTGCAGCTCCAGGTACCGGAGTGATCGCTGGAGGCGCAGCGCGGGCCATTCTCGAAGAAGCGGGAATTAGTGACGTTTTGGCGAAATCGCTTGGATCTTCTAACCACATCAATGTGGCCAAGGCGACCATTAATGGATTACAAGGCCTAAAGCGACCTGACGAAATAGCCGAACTACGGGGGCTATCGGCAGAAGAGTGCATCCCCGCAGCACTATTAGCCGCCTATCGCGAATCAGAACGACAAGCCCACCAGCCGAAACCCGCTGCTGAGGTATCTTCATGAGTGACCTAACAGTTAAACAAATTCGCTCTGCCATCGGTTCAAAACCCAAGCACCGCGGAACTCTCCGAGCATTGGGGTTAGGACGAATAGGAAAGACGAATACCCTGCCCGATAGACCTGAAATTCGAGGAATGATCCACAAGGTCGCCCACCTCATTGACGTAGAGGAAAGCTGAACGAATAGCCATGCTAAAACCACACGACTTACAACCAGCTCCAGGGTCAAAGAAACGAGCCAAGCGCGTCGGCCGCGGCATCGCTGGGAAAGGCGGCAAGACAGCAGGCCGAGGAACCAAGGGAACCAAAGCACGCAGCAAAGTCCCAGTTTGGTACGAAGGTGGCCAACTGCCGCTCCAACGTCGACTCCCCAAAATGAAAGGTTTCACCAACCCCTTTAGGGTCGAATACCAACCGATCAACCTAGACACCATTGTCGACTCACAACTCGACGACATTGACCCCGAAGTGCTCTACAAAAAAGGTCTCGTATCGAAGGGCGCAATGGTGAAGATCCTCGGTCGAGGAGAGATCGATCGCCCAGTAACCGTGAAGGCCCATGCCGTATCAAAGAGTGCAGAATCGGCGATAACAGATGCAGGCGGCACTGTAGAGATTCTGCCGCCTACATTTAAGGGACCGCGACCTCCAGCTCGCGGCAACCAGCACACCAACCGATAAACGGGGTTTACCTTGCTCGGGAGTATGCGCAACATCTTTCGTGTTCCAGATCTTCGACTGAAGATCCTGTTCACCATGGCCATCCTTGG